>DNPQ01000079.1 GCA_003501335.1 Bacillota bacterium | reverse complement strand
AATCCTGGAGCACCTCTCAATGCTCTATCCGGTGAAAGGATTTGCCCGTAACTTAAGACTTCGGTAGTAACCGAATCGGAAAATTTATTGCAGGGAATTTTCTCATCTTTTTTCCCCTTTTCATTCCAGGAGCCCCCGCAATCACTTACCATTTTGTACTTCGTATTATTTGCCAACGAACCAATCAATAGGAAACATGCACTTAATTTTTGGTGATTGCTTTGATCTCGGTACCAGCTGCTATGAAAGCGTCCCCTCCACGGCTACAGGCCACCACAAATCCGCCGACCAGCCCGATATTCCGGTCGCCATTATTTTCATTACCAGCAGCCAAACCCGATATGAAAAGCGATGTTGCCAATGAAGCGGTTATGATTTGTCTTAGGTCATTTTTACCCTTGCCGCTTTGAATGTAAAAGCCATAAACCGGAATCCATTGGTTGTCCACCGTATTGACTTCGACGACTTCCAGAGAAAGCTGCGCCGGAGTGCCCAGGAAAGCCCGGTCTTCGATCCGGTTGACTTTACCATGAGCCTTAGCACCGGCCCGAATCACAACCCTGCCATCAACGGTCACATCTTTGGCGACAGCCAAATCCACCCCATCGCCTACATTAACGGCCTTCTTATGTGTCGTCAGCTCCTGAGTGGTTTTCACAACCACCGGGAGATTAGCCGGTATTTGGATTTCGGTTGCTGAAACCGGATTAGCATTTCCGGAAGCAATTATTGGCCCTGATGTTTCTGCAAACGATAGGGACGACATACTCAAAATCAATCCAATGATCACTAGGACGAATAAAATTTTCCCCCGCATTGATTCATTGCTCCTTTGTCATATTGGTAAAAACAGGTATATCCATTTTCGTTTCATTAAAAATTTGTTTTCCTGATCTCCGGCAATACTGCAACTTTTTGCAACGCTACTTCCCGCTTGCCGGAGCCATTGATCACTTGAAAACCAAAGGTAACAGCTCCCTCTCAGTCTAAGGGCGACCCCAGTTCTTCAAAGAGGCAATCCTTACCGTTGACCTTGAAATTACTAATTTCATCCCGACTTGTAAGCCCGCTTTTTCGGCCGGAGAACCTTCCCACAGCCCGATGACTTTGACCTTTCCACTTTCGTCTTTTTGAATATTGAGCCCCCAAGAATCAATATTGGTTGCAAACGGCTTATTTTTATCGGGTAAAAGATACATGAGCATTTGCGGATAGTCAATGGTGACTGTAAATTGGGATAAAAAACGATTGGAAATACAAGAATGAGGACTATCCCAAAATTGGACCGGCAGATTTTTCACTTGGAAACTTCCCAGTTTCACTGTGCTGACCCGGGAATACTTGGCTTCTGTATGACCCTAACCCCTGGGCCGATGGATGAAACCGGTTGGCAATTGAGTTCCGGCTTCAGCTGCTCCAACGATTGCATCGGTAAAGATAAATATTCGTCCCCTGTATCACCCGTGTCGATGATGACGGACTAAAGTTTGCTGGAACCAATTTTGATATTGGTTGTAAGATGGTCGGATTTTTCCCGCAAACGGATCTTATACCCCCGGGTCGGCCTTAAACCGTCTTTTTTACTGGATAACATTACTATTTATTGGGCGTAATCAATCCGGATAGTTAAAAATTTCAAAAAGCTGTGGCCCAGGATGCCATCAGCCTTAAGGCCATAGGGTTCAAAGGGATTCTTATCGAGTACAATCGTACGGCAATTTTCATCCTTGACAGCCCCGACTTGAACGGATCGGAGATAAATCTGTTTTACTTTTTGAGAGACGTTTGCTGCATCTGTGTTCGTAACCTCCGAAGGAACAGCCGGATCACCCAACTCATCGATAACTTTTTGGCATAATACGTTGGTTGTAGCTCCAGTATCCAAGATTAACGTATATTCTTGATCACTGTTGTTTAATCTGGCTTTTATCAAGATGTTCAGGCCGGCCAATTCAAAGGGAACTTCGCTCACAACGCCAACTGTGGCTAATCTTCCTCCCGTCAAAGTTTCATTGCTATCGCACCAACCGGTGACGTTACTGCCTGTCATGAGAATAAGTAATAAAAAAACGGCAACGAACTTTTTCATAAAAAAATTCATCTTCCAGCATCTCCCTATTACTCTGTTCTTTTGTAATACTCTTTATAAATCCAATCCTAAAATATTTGCAGAAAATTTTTAAAAATTTTCCATACTATTCCTTAAATTATTGTAGCATATTATTTAGAATATTCTCTCTGAAATTTTCATAAAATTTAAATTCGGTTTAAATTGAATAGAATAGAAAAAATGCCCGGCACTTTTTATCGTGCCGAGCTAAAGTTTAAAACAGCCATCTTATTCCGCTAAAGAACCGATTGAACCTTAACTCTTAGCTGATTTCCGAAAACAGACTGTATACTCCCATAAGTTTCCGGAAAACTGTTCGGCATCAAACCCGGCCTTTTCTCCCATCGCAATGGTGGCTTGTTTGAAGGGATAATCCGGATCCGCCATCACTTCGGTAACAGCAAGGATGCATGGGGTTTCAATACCCGCCTTATTTCCGCCAATGCTTTTTGGCCATCCGGAATGTCTGGCAACACCAAAACCATCAGGACCCGATCGAAAGATTCATCCTGGAACGGAAGATGGCATGCATTTTCAAGTAGAGAATAAACATTATCCAGACTCTGATCCGGTTTTTGAGAAAGATTTTTATGAAATCGCAGCAATACCTCAGGTTTAGTCTATCCCATAAACTTTACTGGCTTTTCCCACTGTTTGGACAAGGGGAATGGTATAGGTTCCGCTGCCGCATCCAACTTCCAGGACAGTCATTCCCTTTTGAATGCCGCTGCGGAAAATAATACGCTCCGGCGGTTATCCCTTACGACGATAATCACTGTCCAAAAAATATTCTGTCCAAGGCAATTGAAAATGAAATAATTTCTTGAAAAATCAGATGAGTATTAAAAAAACTAAAAAACTTACCGTAATTTTCGTTGTCAAGTTGTACTCCTGTTATAGTTTGAAAATACGGAACAGGAAAGCCAGCAAACTGAATGAATCCACTATTCCTTTATTTCTTCTAATTCCTTAATACATTCTTCAGCCCAGCGTATTGAAGCTTCATTCGAAATTTGGGCTCTTCTTACAGTAAAATGCCAATAACACGCCTCTTTTTCAACTTCAAAAGCAGTCTTTCTTTCAAAATTTTGGGTTACCAACCGTCCAAATTGTTTTTTTAGCTCAGCAATAGTTTTCATAATATATTTCTTTTCTTCAATAAACCGCTCAAATTGTTGCTTTAGTTCCTTGGCTCCTAATTTTGAACCGAAGAATATTCGAACCATGAATTCATCCCTGTTGGATACCGATAAAGTCTCTGGAAAGTTTCTCAACCATTCATGAAATGCCTTTTCTCCTTCCTCAGTTATATTGTAAAGCCTTTTATCAGGCCTATCTTCTTGAGGAAGAATCTTCGAAGCCACATAACCTTTTTGTTCGAGTACATTCAACTCTCGATAAATTTGACTTAAACTAGCCTTCCAAAAATGATTGATCGACTTATCAAATACTGTTTTCAGATTATAACCCGTCATTGAAGTATAAGTCAAAAGGCCTAATATGGCGTATTGTAATGACATCAGATTCTCCTCCAATAATATCATATAAACATTTACGATTTTTTTCGCCTTTTTTCTTAAATCTCCTTTAGATAATCAAATTGTCTGTCCCTCAATTTCCGATGGCTTTTTGGAGTTGCGCCAAACTGACATTATAGTCGTATAAAGAGTTGATATAACGGGTTCTGATCTGTGCCAAGGCTACTTGAGAGTCAAGTACGTCGAGATTGATACCGATTCCCGTATTATAACGGCCTAGAGTCAGCTGGAAGTCTTCAGTAGCCTGATTTAAAGCCAATTCGCAAGTCTGAATTCGTTTTTCAGCTTCTTTCAGACTTAAATAAGCTTGCCGTACTTCCAGGCAAATGGTATCCTTGGCTTTGAATGAAGCTTCCAATGCTTTATCCTGCATAGCGGTAACCTGATTGACCCGGGATTTGGTCTGGCCGGAGGTATAAAGGTTCCAATTGCTGATTAAACTCAGCGACCAGTTGGTATAATCGTTTCCCGGAAATGTATCGCTCTTTTGATCTACCGCTCCGACGAAAGAAACAGTTGGCAAATAACCACTTTTTGCTATAGCAACCCCACTTTTGGCGCTCTGATAATTTAAATCTGTTTGCTGGGCTTCAGGACGGTTTTTTAAGGCCTCCGCGGTACAATTCTCCAGTGAGTCCTCATATTTTGTGTAGGATAAATCTTCCTTAACAGTAATTTCAGTATCCAAGGGCAATCCCATAACATTATTGAAATTAACCATCGCTAAATCATAATTATTTTTGGCCTTAATCAGATTTTCTTCCGCACTGGATAATTCAACTTCAGTACGGAGGACGTCATTTTTAGTAACAACCCCGATCACTAAGCGGGTCCTGATATTTTTTAGATGGGCAGTTAACCGATCCACAGTCTCTTGGCCCAACTTTACCAGACTGTTGGTCTGTAGTAGGTTATAATAGGCGACTGTTGCCGCCAGTTTCGTTTGCTGCTTGGTTTTAATCAGATTCTGATCGGCTATTTTTAGGTTGATGTCCGATTGCTTAATCAGCCCTTCCAACTGACCCCCTGTATACAAAGGCATCGACAGGGAAAGCTGATTATCAAAACAATCGGTTACCGGCGGATCGTAGTGCTCATACAGATAGAATGGTTCATAGGGATTGGGTTTTAAGTGGCTATCGGTATGCTTTAAATTTAAAACCGGCAGTTTATTGGCTCTTAATTCTTGCCACCGCCAATAAGCCGTCTCGCGATCCTTCATGGCCATTTTGACATCACGGTTGTTCTCCAAAGCGAGCTTTATACCAGTTGCCAAATCGAATTGCCGCCCGGCGGTAGCCGCGATGCTACTAACCGTAAAAACTACTGTAAACAATATACCGCCTAAAAACAAGGGCTTTTTTTTCATCATTAAGCACCTCAATTAAGTAAATTACGATTTTCGACTTTCTTTCAGTTTTTGATAAATTTTGATAGCAATTAACGGAATAACGCCGAGGGCAGTCATCAGAGCGATTACAAGATAACAGTCATTAATTGCTTGAACATAAACCTCTTTAGCCAAATAACTACCGATCATGGATTGAGCTTGCAAAGTGGCGTTATAAACACGAATAGCCGAAGAATAGCCTGGACGGCCTGATTTTAATTTCGTAAAAAAAATAAGGTTATTAAACAGATGTTGATATACCGGAGCATTTCTCTTTGCTAGTAAACCGACCGTCTGACCGACTATGGCGGTATGGAAAATATAGCGCCGGATAAAAACCGTGCCGGTAATGGCGAAACCAAAACTGCCGCCGACTTGGCGGATAACATTATAGATTCCGGAAGCCTGTGCCATTTTTTCCCGGGAGATCCCGGAAAACGCCATCGTGCTTAGAGGGGTGAAAATTAATCCCATTGCCAGACCACGGATATAAGACAGTGACACAATTCGCAGATTTTCCGTATCCAGTGATAACCAACTGTTCCAATACATGCTTAAAGCCATTAAGATCATTCCCAACACAGCTGGAATCATCGGCTTGATCTTATCGGACAATTTTCCAGCGAGGGGTGAGGTTATTCCTTGAATAATTCCAAGTGGCAAAAATATCAGACCGGATTGGAAGGCAGTGTATCCGAGTGTGCTCTGCATATACATGGGACCCACCAGAGTGCTGCCGTACATTCCCACACTAAATATAAACGAGACCAGACAAGCGCCATTAAAACTAAGACTTTTTAATAAGCGTAATTGAATTAACGGGTTTTCCACGGTAAATTCCGTATACAAAAAAATTACCAAACCAATCAATGATAAAGTATAACAATTGATACTAAACTGCGAAGTCCAACCGCCGACATTCCAGTCGGCATTTCCTTCGGACAAGGCGATTAATAAAAAGGTCAAAAATAGCGCCATTGATAAAAATCCACTCAGATCGAAGGAACGGTTATCTTCAGTTTTATATTCCTTTTGAATGATTAAGGTCGCCAACATCCCCGCCAACCCTACCGGGACATTAACAGTAAAGATCGATTGCCAGTTCCAATTATCCACCAAATAACCGCCAATTAA
>DNPQ01000266.1 GCA_003501335.1 Bacillota bacterium | reverse complement strand
TAATGTTTGTCCTGTTTGTGGACATCCGCAAAGTTTCTTTGAAGTGAGAAAAGAAAACTATTAAAGGTAGAATTTGAGACGGAATTTTTGGCATTTAGCAGAGATACTGTTAATTGTATCCAGTATTAACTGAAGATCATAATATGATTAGCGTATTGGCAAATATTAAAAGATATCTTAAATAATTAAATATAATAGTAAAAATAAAGAAGAAACCCAGCAATGGACTGGGTTTCTTCTATTTTTAGAGCAATTTTTTCACTGTTAGACCCGATACGGAGAACCGTATCATAAGTAACGGCGAAAAAATTTTACTATTCAAATTTTTGGTAAAATCAGTTGTGCCAATTTGAACTGTGGGTGGATTCAAAGAAGCGCCCAATTAAAAGTCGTAACAACCCAAATCGATTAATTGTGACTTATATTCACTAATTTTATTAAGCCAATACAAGGTATTATTGGCTGCCTGAGTAATTGTTTCAAAGCTTGTATATTCATTGGCGGTGCTCGCTAGAACTTGTTGGTAGTTAGCGGCATTTTGATATTCATCCTCCGCAGTCCGCAGTTTTTCTTTTAACGCATTGATTTGAGCTGTGTTATCTGGAGTTGGAACCGATGTGGGATTGGGCGTTGGAGCTGATGTTGGCACGATGTCCACTTCTTTATCAATAATATTCACCATGGCTTTGGCGATTGTACCGAATTGATCATCTGCCGCAGCGGCTCTACTATACCATTTTCTTGCCTCTATCTTGTTGACAGCGACTCCTTTTCCCAAATAATAAAGGCTAGCCAAACATGCCTGGGACCGGCTATCTCCGAGTTCAGCACCTTTGCGATACCATTCTCTGGCTGCCGTATAATTTTTTTGAACTCCATATCCATTTTCATACATACTCCCGATAGACCCCATTGCAATCGCATTATTCTGCGCAGCGGCCTTTCGGTACCATTTCAAGGCTTCATTGTAGTCCTTTGCAATTATTTTTCCTTCTTCATATATAAGTCCGAGATTGCTCTGAGCTAATGCATAGCCTTGTTCGGCAGCTTTGGTCATCCATTTTACCGCTAGCGGATTACTCTGCTTCACCCCACGACCATTTTCATACATATCCGCAAGAATGTTTTGCGCCTGAGCCACCCCCAGCTCTGAGGCCGTGATAAAGCACTTAGCCGCTTCGGTATAGTTGCCGGCTTGGTAATAATCGATGCCAGTGTTATAAAATGTAATAGCCTGGCTGGATTGGGCTGAAATACTTATCGGAAGGAGGAGTGCAATCAATACGAAAAGGCAGAGGATTTTAATTATAGATTTTTCTGATTGAATCACCATTTTGTTAGTCCTTTCTAGTTGCTAGGTGGTCAAATATTTCAAATGATTAAGTGAATTAATGGTATCATGTTTTAGAGAATTTGAAAATACCATAAGTAAACTGTCAATAGAGGGATACGGAACCGTATCACCCCTATCGGCGAAGTTTTAATTTAAAAAATTGAAGCAAATTCTTTGAAAACGAAATCTTTGGTCCGATTTCTTTTCAAAGAAGATGATAGCCCGATGGTTTTACTATTTTATGCTTCGGAAGGAATCATCCCTATTGGAGCAGTAATGATAGCTCTTAGATTTTTACGAATGATCTTTCCTGAAGTGGTTTTAGGCAGTTCCGGAAGATAAAAAATTTTGCGCGGATATTTATAAGGCGCAGTGTTCGTTTTAACAAAGATCTGAAGTTCTTTGGTAAGTTCATCGGAGGGGTTATAGCCTTCGCGCAATTTAATGGCCGCACAAACGATCTGGCCGCGGATTTCGTCCGGATAGCCGATAATCGCACTCTCCCTGACTGCCGGATGCGTATTCAGAACGCTTTCGATCTCAAAAGGCCCGATGCGGTAACCGGAACATTTGATCATATCGTCATTGCGGCCCGCATACCAATAATATCCGTCTTCGTCTTCGTATGCAATGTCTCCGGTATGATAAATCCCGTCCGGGTCCGGACGAGTGAGTGCGCCGTTTGTATAGTACGCCAAAAGCAAACCGATTTGATTTTTACCTTCTGTGATGATCACGATCTCACCCTCTTCACCGATGCGGCAATGAGTTCCGTCCGGATGAATCAGAGCCACATGATACAAGGGAGAGGGCTTTCCCATTGAGGATGGTCGTACCGGGATCCACGGAAACTCACAGGTAATGGGGGTTCCTTCGCTTTGACCGAATCCCTCGTGAATATACTGCCCGCTAATGTTGTAGAATTCTTTATTGACTTCTCCGGAAAGGGGTTCTCCCGCCGTGGAAAACCATTGGATCGACTCGATATGTTTTTTTCCAAGTCCGTTATGCAACAGGAAACGGTACATGGTGGGCGGGATACAAAGGGAAGTTGGTTTGTACTGTTCCATGACTTCCAAGAGGCTATGGGGATCAAAGCGGACGGGGTCATATCCCAAGATAGCGCTGCCGCAGATCCACTGGCCGTAAATATTTCCCCATCCGAATTTGGCCCAGCCGCTGTCGGATTGGGTGAGATGCAAGCCGTTATTCTGGACGCACTGCATATATTTTGCCGTTACAATATG
>DNPQ01000002.1 GCA_003501335.1 Bacillota bacterium | reverse complement strand
AATCTTTGAAACGATTTGCCTGCATCCCCGGTTATAAAATCCTGATTTTAATTTGTAACGAATACCTTGAAATGAAACCACTGGCTGATATCCTCAACCTGGGCATCCCCAAGCCTGGCATGACTTAGAGATCCATGATAATCCGAACCTCCCGTACAGAATAAATGATATTTTTGGGCGAGCTCCAAATACTTGGTTGTCTGCTCCGGGTTATGGGTCGGGTAATATACTTCCAAACCCTTAAGCCCCCCGGCAACAAATTCCGGAATCAAGGAATCGTTGTTCATCCGGCCGGGATGAGCCAGCACTGCGATTCCATCAGCCTTGTTAATCAACTCGATGGCTTCAAATGTTCCAATCTCAGCATGAGGCACATAAGCCACTCCGTTTTTCCCTAAATAATAATCAAAAGCTCCTTGTCTATGTTCCGGAGCAATCATTCCTGCTCTTTCCAGAGCCCTGAAAATATGGGAACGGCCTATAAACCGGCTAGTCGTTTGAACCTGTACTTTCTCCCATGATATCGGAAGATTGTGCTCTTGCAGCTTCTTAACAATTAACTGGGCCCGTCCGTTGCGGGATTCTACGATTTTCTCCAATTTTAACAACAATGATTGATTATGAGGGTTAAAATTATAACCTAAAATATGGACTTCAGACGATCCATAATCCGTCGTCAGTTCAACTCCGGGAATAAAGACATATCCGAGCCTCGCAGCTTCCAAAGCCGCTTCAGCAATCCCGGCGATGGAATCATGATCCGTCAGAGCCATACCGGACAGTCCCTTGTTGAAAGCCTTTGTTATCAACTCAACCGGTTTTAGCGTACCGTCGGAATATATAGAATGTATATGCAGATCGTAACCCATGAAAGAACTATCTTCTCCTCACTTTGAACCCTTGTTTTTCAAGAACTTTGATTGCTTCATCCACTGCCTGACTATTTTCCAAAGCCAAACGGAGAGTACCGCCCTCCCCTTCACGAACTCGCAAGATTTCAATATCCTTAATATTCAGCCCTGCTTCAGCCAAATGATGAAGCACTGATTCAATGGTACCGGAGCGATCTTCAATGGTAACCACCATCTCATATAAAAGCGTCAGGAAACCTTTATTTTTGGCCGGAATCTGTGCCCGGACCCCCCGGGCTTTTTCCAAAAAGGTTCGTAACCCTTGATGATCATTCACATTTAATATGCGCTTCAACCCATCCAGTTCACTCTGGAAATCTTCAATCGCCTGGATAATTCGTCGCCGGTTGCCCAGGATAATGCCTTCCCAAACCTCAGGCGCTCCCATGGCAATGCGCGTGGTATCGCGAAATCCGCCGGCCGCCAGACCCAGAGTACCCGGATGTTGTTCCTCATCCGTTCCGGCAGTCTTGGCTAAAGTCGCCGCCAACAAATGCGGCAAATGAGAAACCATGGCCACAATCCGATCGTGTTCGGATGCAGCCAGCTTTAAAATATGAGCTCCGGTCGTCCGGATGATGGCTACGACATCCTCTAAAATCGAGACCGGTGTTCTCGGATGATCAATCAAAAGATAGGCAGCATTTTGAAACAAAAATGGGTCGGCCGCCTGGATTCCTTGCTGTTCGGAACCGGTCATGGGATGACCGGCTACAAAATAATGAGTTTCCGGTAAAAAAGAAAATACCTCATGAATGATGGATTCTTTAATGCTCCCCAGATCCGAAAAAATAGTTCCCGGGGTTGTGTACGGTATAGTATTTTGAATCATCTTACTGATAAATGCGACCGGAGTTGCAATAAACACCACTTTCGCCCCGGCAACGGCATCCTTTAAATCAAGCGAAATGCGCTGAGTGGCTCCAATCCGGAAAGCTTCCCTCACTACGTCAGGATTCTCATCCCAGCCCGCCACCGTAAATCCGCTATGGGTCAAGGCCAAAGCCAACGACCCGCCCATAAGTCCTAAACCCAAAACTGCGATTGGCGTGTCTTTTACGGCTGTCATTAGAGAGCCCGTCCGACCGCTTGAACGACCGGAACTATCTCTTTCATTAAGGTGCTGAAACCGGCGAAATTTAAAGACTGGGGACCATCCGATAAAGCGTTTTCCGGGTCCGGATGCACTTCGATGATTAAACCATCACAACCGACCGCAACGGCGGCCTTACTGAGCGGATTAATCAAATAGCGTTTGCCAGTGCCATGACTGGGATCCACGATAATAGGCAAATGGGAAAGCCTTTTGGCCGACGGCACTGCGCTTAAGTCAAGAGTATTACGGGTTGAAGTCTCATAAGTACGGATTCCGCGTTCGCAAAGGACAACCTGATCATTGCCTTCACTCAATATATATTCGGCTGCCATTAACCATTCATCGACAGTAGCCGCCAAACCCCGTTTTAAAATTACCGGTTTTTTTAACTTACCGATTTCTTTGAGTAAGGTAAAATTCTGCATGTTTCTGGCTCCCACTTGGAGCATGGATGCATATCCAGCCACCAACTCAACTTCCATTGGGTTTACCACTTCCGTAACAAAGGGCAGACCCACTTCCTGGCTGACTTTCTTAAGTATTTTCAAGCCTTCCTCTTCCAGACCCTGAAAGGCATAAGGAGAGGTACGCGGTTTAAAGGCGCCGCCCCGGAGCATGGTTGCCCCCGCTTGTTTCACTGCCTTGGCGGTTTGTAACATCTGCTGCTCATTTTCGACCGCACAAGGTCCGGCTATGACGACCACCTTGGGACCCCCAAAAACAACATTTCCAACCCTCACTATAGAGGGCTCACTTTGAAATTCACGGCTGGCCAACTTGAAGGGTTGAGTAATCGGTACCACTTTTTCAACCCCGTCCATGGCCTCAATGGATTCCATGACCCCTGGTTTTTTTTGTCCGATAGCCCCAAGAATCGTCCGTTCTACCCCTTTGGAAAAATGAATCCCAAATCCCCATTCCTTGAGTTTATCCTGGACATGCTGGATCTGTTCTTCCGTAGCCTCTTGATTCATCACTACAATCATTTGTTCTCCTCCTACCATCCTACAGTAATATTCCCCAAAAAGGACCTATTTTGCCCTTTGATGGATAATTGAATTTATTATAGCAATTGAGCGGATCTTTGTAAATAACGAAAAAAACCGGAAGTATTTTGACAGTCTCATTCAAAATGGGTACAATAGGGGCTATGGAACTAAAGCAAAAACCGAAACGTAATTTAATCTTTACAATGACTTATCATGGAGAAGTTTCTATTCCGATCGCTGATTTTTTAAAACAAGAATCCCCCATATCAGGTCGGAGTTTGCGGCAATACTTCTTTAAAGGTCTGGTCCTTCTCAATCACAAAAAAGCTCATTCACAGGCCAATCTCAAAGATGGGGATTTGATTCAAGTTTATGGGGTCCCTGAAGAATATCAGCCATTAAAACCGGAGCCGTCAATCTCATTTGATATTGTTTATGAAGATGACAACCTTTTAGTCATTAATAAACCGCCTCAATTGGCGGTTCATCCTTCCGGGAATATTACCTCGGGGACCCTAGCCAACGGTGTGGCCGCTTACTTTGAAAAGCGAGGCTTAAAAATAAAAGTCAGGCCGGTAAACCGTCTCGACTACGGCACCTCCGGCCTGATTATCTTTGCCAAAAACGCCGCGGCTCAAACCGCGCTGACCCAGGCGATTCAAAACCACTGTGTCAAACGGATCTATTATGCCGTGGTGCAAGGAATTCCGGAAACTCCAAGTGGGACTATCGACTTGCCCATTGTGGGGTCCCCCGGACACCGCCAAGTTGGAAATTCCGGCCAACCGGCCCTTACCCATTACCAAGTCATTGAACGGTATCCGGCTGCTGCTTTGCTGGAACTGGATATCGAAACCGGAAGAACCCATCAGATCCGCATCCATCTCAGCCATATCGGCCATCCGATCCTGGGGGACCGCCAATATGGTGTTTCCAGTCCGCTCATTGACCGGCCGGCTCTGCATGCCGGAAAACTTACCTTTGATGCTTCCGGCTGGGATATTCCGGAGCTGGAAGCCCCTTTTCCGGAGGATTACCGGAGGCTGCTGGAGAAAATGAGGGTAAAATAAGAGCAGGTTATTTTCCATTACTTAAATCATACGATAAAGGCATTGGTTTTCTGCTTCAAATCGTCTGCCATTTTGTTTAACACTTCGGAAAGCGCCAAAACATTTTCGACGGTCGCCATTTGATCTTGAGAGGCCGTGGAGATGTTTTGCGAATTATCCATCGAAAGCCTGGCGATAGAGGCCATATTACTAAATAACTGGGTAACATGATCCGTATCGGAGGAAATTTGCTCATACACTTTGGAGACATCCTGGAGTTCATGCTCCACCGCCGTGACCGACTCCAGAATGTTCTTAAACATTTTACCGGTTTCATCGACCGCGCTTAACCCCAATTGCACTTCTTGAATCCCGACTGTCATGGCCCGGGCGGCATCCGCAATATTACCCTTAATTTGCTGGTTGATGGCGCTAATCTCTTGCACGGAAGCATTGGATAGCTCGGATAATTTCCCGACTTCCTGGGCCACCACACTAAATCCCCGGCCAAATTCACCAGCCCGCGCCGCTTCAATGGAGGCATTCAGTGACAATAAATTAATCTGATCGGCTATGGAGCTGACAACTTCAAAAGACTTTTCAATCGAATCCGACTGCTGCTCCAAATGTTCAATAATACTGGATAAATTGTCCACAGCCTGATGAATGGTGTTCATGCGGCCGATGGTTTTAACAATCAATTCATTGCCCGACATCGAATATTGAGCGGCGTTGACGGAGACCTTCTGGACCAGCATGGTCCTTTCCGCAGCCCGGTCCAGATTGGAAACGATCTCATCCACCGTCGTTTTGCTTTTTTCCGCCGAACCGACCTGCTCCTTGGCGCCTTCCGCCATGTCTTCGATAATCGCCGTTATTTCCTGGGAAGCGGCGCTGGACTGCGCCACATTCTGCGTCAGCTCCTTTGAGGAAGAGGCTACTTCCGTCACCATTTGCTTATTAATCCGGATAATGTTGCCAAACGACTCCATCATGGCATTGAAGGAGTCGGCGACTTCATGGATTTCGTCGGCCGTATCCAATTCGATCCGCACCGATAAGTCTCCGCCGGCCAGCCGAAAAGTGGCTTTTTTTAAAGCATTTAAGGAATTCATGGTCGATAAGGAGAACGCCATATAAAAATAGGCGATCAGCGGAAGCCCGATCAAGATTATGATGACTACAATCCAATTATTCCGGGTGTAATGCGCAACCCGCACTTTAATGAGGCCATCCAATTTCCAGGATATGGCATCATAGAGTTCGGAGTTTAGTTTCATCGCCGTTCCGGCTTGCTTGTAATACTCTGACGGGCTGATTTGAGGCCTGTCAGGAACAATCAATTTCGTTTGGACAATCGCCAAAAAAGCGTCAAATGCGGCCATGGTTCGCCGGGCCAGCGGCCGGATGGATTGCAAGGATCCACTGGGGTTGTTGCTGGAAGCAATGATAATATCCGAATTGACTTCAGCAGCTAAATTTTGGGCTTGGGTTAAAGCGACCAGCAGTTCCCTCTTTTCAGCCGCTGTTAAACTAGCCCTGGCAGCCAACTGTGTCCCTAAATTCCGCAGCCGGCTCAATTGTTCCGCGAGAGGCATTTGTTTGAACATCGTAATATCCATGGTGTAATAACTGTCTAAATCGGGATCGAGAGTCAGGTTGGAGTGATCCGAGATATAAGTATGGAACGGCAACAAATCTTTCTGAATAAAGTTGGTATAGACTGGATAACTTTCAGGGGGAAGCTGGCCTTGTAACCGTTTCCATTTTTTAATCATTGTTGACAATTTATCCCCCACAGCCAGGGTTGTCTGGTATTTGCGGTTGACTTGCCGGAGCGCTGTCAAATCTGCAGCGATTTGCCGGTCCATCATGGCCGTTTCCCCTTGAGTAAGCCAGGCGCTGTTTTGATCCCGTTTTTCCTGGATATGAATAATCAGGTTTTTCAACGGCAAATTATAGGCCAGCCCATAACTTTCCTCTTGATTAAAGCGGATTTGGTGCCCGTTAGTCGAAAAAAATAAGTATAAAGTCACCGCAAGCGGCAGGATGATAAAAAAGCTGATCAAAACGAATTTGGCCGGAAATTTAAACCGGTTCATGATCATGATTCCAGGTTGCAATACTCGGTTCATGGCGGTTCCTCCAATCATTTT
>DNPQ01000613.1:4854-5180 GCA_003501335.1 Bacillota bacterium | reverse complement strand
TTGGTATTTTCCAAATGAAATTAAAGAATCTTAACAGATTGGACCCATCGTGATGAAAAGTGTAACGAAAATCTCCGCGTTTACCCATCCCGTATCACCAACCTTTCGGAATTTCCGTACTGTACATCATTGAAATTTCCTTTTAGTCATGGACCTAGCAATAATCAATAAAGACTGTATTACTATCTTTTTAAATTTAATTCTAATAGAATCCACTAATCAGGTAAATAGGGGTTAAATTTGATTCGGAGTAAAATCTTCTGTTATTTCAAGTAACATTTTTTTGTTAATTTTGGGAGGAATATTATTATCTTTTAGAGAAGCAT
>DNPQ01000613.1:0-4518 GCA_003501335.1 Bacillota bacterium | reverse complement strand
GGAAATGTTTACCTCTGTTGGACAAGCCATTGGCATTCATGTCTTGCTGCTTGTGATGGAGCATGCGTTATGGCAGACTAAGCAAAAGTATGAGGAAGCCAATTTGATCCGTTTTTCCGAAGAAAGTGTTTCTTTGGAAGAGCTTGGTAAAATTGACCGTGATAAGGCTGATTTGATTGCTCATGAATTTGTAATGGCTATAGTATCGACATTAAGTAGACTGGTTGGGAAACAACTTGCCCAACAATTGACTGAGCAACTGCAAATTGGCAGGAGGAAAGAATAACTATGAATCGGATCTCAACAGGAATAGCAACGCTAGATAAAATGCTTCAAGGCGGTTTTCCTGAAGGAAGTCTAGTTCTTTTGGTCGGTCGTCCCGGTTCAGGTAAAACAATATTCGTTCATCAAATGATGTTTCATAATGCGACTTTGGATGCGAAGGTTTTATATCTGACAACATTGGCAGAACCGCAAATCAAAGTTATGAAATTTCAGCAGGAATTTTCTTTTTTTGATCCCGGAAAATTTCAGTCTTCCGTTATATATCAGGATTTAGGTTACACACTTCGTAAATACGGAACCGTCAAGGCATTAACAACAGTCGATGAATTGATTCAAAAATACCAGCCTCGTTTACTGGTGATTGATACGGTCAAAACCATTGCCGATATGGCTGCCAGTTTCCAGGAATTTCGGGAGTTTGTCTTAGATATATCGGTCCGAGTCGCCACCTGGGGTTGTACTGCATTATTCTTGGGTGAGTATTCGGAAGAGGATATTGAAATGCGTCCCGAAAGCGCTATTGCAGATGGAATTGTATATTTGTCGGGTATGGAGGATAAAAAGCAGCAAAAAAGGTATTTACGGATTTTGAAAATGAGAGGGACCGCTTATGATGGTGGAGAAATTTTTTTCAAAATCACTTATAACGGTATTGAAGTTTTTCCTAGGCTTAATCCGGATTTATCACTTCAAAAATATGAAGCTTTTCCTAAGCGTATTTCGACCGGAATACCACAGTTGGATGAAATGATGGATGGCGGGATACCTGAAGCCAGTACGACTCTTTTGAGTGGAGCAGCAGGCACTGGTAAAACAATTATTGCTACTTACTTTGTTTATGCCGGATTACAAGCCGGAGAGCCAGTGGTGTTTGTGTCGTTTGAAGAAGAACCTCAGCAAATTTTAAGGACCGCTGCAACTTTAGGGGCTGATTTAAAACCTTATATGGTTGCAGGTCTATTGCAATTTATGCATGTATCTCCAATGGAACTGGATGTAGACGAGCATATAATCTATATTCAACAGTTGGTGAAAATAGCCGGAGCCAAACGGTTGGTTATTGATTCGATTTCTGCGTTTGAAGTTGGGATGCGTGATAAAGTTAAGTACACCGATTATATTTGGGCGTTGACTGACTTTTTTAAAGTCCAAGGGATTTCAGTAATGTTAACCCATGAAATGCATGATTCAGCGCAAGTCGGTGAACTTACAAAACATGGAATTAGTTTTGTCGCCGATAACTTAATTTTACTTCGTTACGAAGAGAATGGAGCCGATTTAAAGCGTTATCTTCGTATTATCAAAATGCGTTTAAGCAAGCATTCTTCATCACTTCGGGAATTGGTGATTGGAGATAACAAGGTCATTATAGGTTGTCCATACCGATGAAAAGCATCATAATCTTTGCTGGGGAATCAGGTGTGAAAAAGAGGTAAGGAATGATAAGCGCCAAGCAATACAATATAATGAATTCTCCAAGGTGGATTAATTTTTTAGAAAGCACCGCCTTGAGTCTTCAATTAAATCTAATATTGATAGATAAAGATGAACCCGGCATCAAAGTACAAGTCCCGCAAATTTGTCCTGTGTGCAAAAAGCCATTTGAAAATTTTTATCATGATGACTTTACTTTGGACCCCTTACTTTTTGGCAATTATTTTGAAACCAGACCAATCTTGACCCGGCAGGGTCAAAAAGTAGAATTGCTTTCTTTGGAGGATGGGTTTTATATCATAGCCCGGGATTGCAGTTGTATTGTTAAGCGACGCTTACCGTCCTTACAGGAAAGAGCTTTACTTGCCCAAAAGTTATTAGGTAGTTTTTTGACAGCTTTATGCGAAGGAATTGCTGGTGGAAAGTCCAATCTTGAGCTTTCGGCCTTAAGACAGATAAACCAAATTATGTTGTCGTTGTTTCAGGGTGAGCCTGATATTGCCAAAAGGACCTTTGATTTGATCCTGAGTGCCTTAATCATATTGCTGGATGCAGAAGCAAGTTGGCTTGAATACCATGATGGATCCCAGGAGCAATGCATTATCAAGGGGAATCGGGAACTCGCTGAAATTAATTTAAAATCATCCCGGATTCTAAAAAAATTTGAATATAGTATTGTAGATGTCCGGGGAAATGGTCCCAATATTATTGGCCGCCTTGGGATATGTAAACCTTTCGATTCTGCTAAATCTGCATCCATACTTCCATTGATGGCTCAGGAATGTACTTTTGTTTTTGAAATCGAGCATTTGTTTTTTTTATTGAAAACTCAGCTGTCACGAGTACTAGGCGCTTTAACAAGCATGGTTATTTTAGTCGATGAACATTCACAAATTCTTTATCTCAATCAATCGGCGGAAAGTTTCCTTGGAGAATCGGCAGTTCATTTTATTGGACAATCCGTAACGATATTGCCGGCTTTTTGGTCTCGGTATGTCCAAAATCAAGTTAATTTTCCGGTTAGTGATTCCAAAGTTGTTTTGAATCATGGCGAGAAGATTACTTTAATTGATTGGCAAATAATTCCATTAATAGATGAAGAAATGGTTGCCGGGTGGTTGATTTTGGCTGATGATAGGACTGATTATTATCATTGGCAAGAAATCGGTAGAAAAGCGGAGAGTAATTCAACGATAGCTTCGGTTATCGGTCCTTTGGCTCATGAATTGCGCAATCCTTTGGCAGCCACAAAGGGTTTATTACAATTGATGCAACGGCGGAGGGAACCGGAAAAAATCGTTGGCTACATTGATTTGATATTGCGGGAAATCGACCGAATGAATAGTCTGGTGAATAAATTTTTGCAATTGGGCCGGACTGCCAAAACCCATTTTGAAGTTATCGATCTAGCGGAAATTCTCCGTGAACTTTTACCATTGCTCATGGGAGAAGCATCCGATGCCGGAGTGGAAATCATTTATCAGTTTGATTCTGCGTCTCCGGTTCTCGCTGATCAAGGACAAATTATCCAGGTGATTTTAAATTTGTTTCGGAATGCGGTTGAAGCAGCAGGGAGAGACGGTCAGGTGAAAATTGGTGTAAAATCGGATAGGGATTGGGTGGTGCTTGATTTTGAAAATACCGGTTCGAAAATTCCGCCAGAGATCATGGAAAGACTTTTTCAGCCTTTTGTGACAAACAAAGAGCATGGAACCGGACTTGGATTGGCAGTGGCCAAAGCTATCGTTACCAACCATGGAGGGACAATTTCAGCCGCCAATCTTATCGACGATGGTGTATTGTTTTCAGTTAAATTGCCGGTTGAGTCTCAAAAAGTTGCGTGTGCCAGGGATGTGGATGCAATTATTGCTCTATCGGACGAAATGATTTGTTATCCTTTGGAGCAGGTTTTACAAGCCGCAGGTTATTCAACATGGGCTGCCAAAAGTTTTCACGCGCTCCTCGAAAAGAAAGCTTTGTATCAACCATTCATTATTATTGCGGACGCCAATAATCAATTGCAAGATATCGACGTAATGCAAAAAAATTGGCCTGGGGTTCAATTCCTTTTGATCGGTGAACCTTCCGGTGTAAATGAGCTATTAAATATTAAATTTTTGCCCAAACCCGTCAATTATGCCAGGTTGATTGAATTGGTCCGTTCAATGATGAAGCCGACCGAGGAAATACTTTGAGTCCAAATTCTCTATTTGGGGAACAAAGGTAAAATAGCATCTCCCGGCGTCAATGTTACATTGTGTTGCCTCGCCTAGTTGTCTGGGCTAGACATGCTAGCCGGCTTGGATGAAAATGAATTAATTAGCTCGAAATAAATACAGGGGATGATTTCTATGGCTAAGATACTCGTGATTGATGATGAATCAACGATCGTAATGGTCTTAGAGGAAATTCTGCAAGATGCCGGTTACGAGGTTTTTACTGCTTCCAATGGCTTACATGGTTTAAATTCACTTCGCAAAGGTTTACGGCCGGATTTATTAATTATTGATTTGCTGATGCCGGTTATGGGCGGCCGGGAATTTTTATCCTTTGTACATAAAGATTTTAAATTGTCTGCCATGAGAGTAATTTTGTTAACCGGATCGATTCCCAATGAAAAAGAATTTCCTCCCGAGAAATTTTATCAAGACATAATTTGTAAACCCTTTAATATAGACGATGTTGTTACATCAGTCGGCCGCTTATTGGGGGACCCTGGCAATAAGTGTTCCGGCTCGCTATCGTGAACTCATTAATTTATGAACTCCCTCATGCCATCAACTCATCCCATGAAAAAAG
>DNPQ01000383.1:21743-26101 GCA_003501335.1 Bacillota bacterium | reverse complement strand
ATTCGGTGATAGTCAGGGAAGAAGGTTTATTTTATTTGGAAAAGCTCACAGCCTGTATGCGTAGAATGGTGCTAAAGCTTGGGAGTCTGCTGGCTGAAAAATCGGTCATCCATGAAGCGGGAGATGTATTCTTTCTTTTTGTCCAAGAGCTTGGCGCTGTAGCCCAAGGAAAGATCGATGGTAAAGAAAGGATTGCCAAAAGGAAGGAAGCATTCAAAAAGGTTTATGCCGCCCATGAAAAAGGAGTGCACTGGATTATATCGACCGGTTCATTTCCGGTATTCGAAGCAGAGCCAAAAAAGCAGGACCAGGAGAAAGTTGCTGCGGATGCAATGAAGGGGCTTTCAGCAAGCCGTGGCCTATATGAAGGACCCGTATGCATCGTAAGGGGCCCTGGGGAATTCAATAAGTTAAAAAAAGGCGATATCTTGGTATCAACCTATACTGCGCCAGTATGGACACCCCTTTTTCGGGTGGCGTCGGCAGTGGTCACTGAAATCGGAAGCGCCGGTTCCCATGCGGCAATTGTCTCCCGAGAATATGGAATACCTTGCGTGGTAGCGATTGACAATGTGACCAATATATTGAGGAATGGCCAAAGAATACGGGTAGATGGCACCAAGGGAATCGTAACAATACTAAAATAATTAGGCAAATACATTTAAAAGATATGCAAGCTGGAGGGATTTATATGTTTAGAATTATCAAAAGACTATCCCCGGTTGCGGTGTTCGCAGCAATCGCTTTTTTGCTGGTGCAGGTAACGGGGATGTTATATCTACCCTATGTGACAGTTGATATTGTTAACAAAGGCTTGATGACAGGCGATATTTTATACATCCGGTCAAAGGGCTTTCTGATGATCGGGTTATCGGTTGGCAGCTTGCTGGGGGCGCTGCTGAACACGCTGATTTTTTCAAAGATATCCTATCAGCTGGGTGGCGAACTTCGGGGCGACATTTACCGTAAGGCAATGAGTTTCTCCAAGCATGAGTTTGACAAATTCGGCGCTTCGTCGCTGATGACCCGTAACACCAATGATGTGACCCAGGTACAGAACTTAGTGGAAATGGCCATGAAATTCCTGATTCTTTCACCGGTCATGCTATTTGGCGGCATCGCTATGACTTACCTGCTCAGTCCGAAATTGGCATTGATTTTTTTAGGCACTGTCCCATTTTTGGCTGGCGCGGCTTTTGTTATTTACCGTTTTGTAAGCCCCCTATATGCAAAGATGCAAAAGCTTTTAGACCTTCTCAACCGTTTTTTTAGAGAAGGTCTTACCGGTGTAAAGGTGATCCGCGCCTTCAATAAAGAGCAGCAAGAGTATCAGAAGTACCAGAGCGCAAATCAAGAATATACCCAAACCTCGATCACGGCCGCCAGCATAATGAGTGTCTTTAGTCCCATCATCACCATGATTATCAGTCTTGCTACCATCCTCATTGTGTGGATTGGCGGCCATTCCGTGGCTGCGGGAACAATGGAAATTGGCGCTATTATGGGTGCGATTAGCTATTCAATCCAAATATTGATGGGGTTTGGAATGCTTACCAGTGTGATTTTAGCCGTTCCCCGCGGGCAAATTTCCGCAGGCAGAATCCACGAGGTGTTGGATATGCCCATGAGCATTAACGACCCTCAACAGGCAACCAATCTGGGGAACATCAAAACGATACTTACTTTTGAAAATGTCGATTTTCGTTATCAGGGCTCCGCGAAAAAGACCTTGGAAGGCATAAGCTTAACCGTACAAAAAGGACAGACCCTGGCGATTATTGGCAACACCGGCGGCGGTAAATCATCGCTGGTAAACCTAATATCAAGGCTCTACGATGTGGAAAAAGGTCATATTCGGATTAATGATACGGATATCCGCGATCTGGAACAAAAAACCCTTCACCAACAGGTCAGTTTTTCTCCCCAAAGATCCACCTTGTTTTTTGGAACCATCCGCTCCAATATGCTGATAGGCAAACCGAATGCCACGGATCATGAAATATGGGCGGCGCTGGAGATGGCTAAGGCTACGGAATTTGTCCGCACACTTCCCAAAGGCTTAGACAGTGCGGTGGAAAAAAGCGGCGGCAATTTCTCAGGCGGACAACAGCAACGGCTTTGCATAGCCCGGACACTTTTAAAAGATGCGAACATCTATATATTTGACGACTCTTTCGCAGCGCTGGATTTTAAAACCGATGCTGCGGTGCGCAGGGCAATGAAAGAAAAACTAAGCAGCGCCATTACCGTCATGGTTGCCCAAAGGGTTAGCACGATTATGGACGCCGACTTGATTGCCGTCCTTGACCATGGCAAGCTGGCAGGGCTGGGTACGCATCAACAATTAAGCGCATCAAATCCTGTTTATCAGGAAATTATCCAATCGCAATTTTACAAGGAGGCGGTAGTATGAGTATGAATATGGGTGGAAAAGGTATGGGGGGCAGAATCGGCGCTACTGCCGCCAATAAACCAAAAAATACCTGGCGTACAATCAAGAGGTTGATGGGGTATATGAAAAAAAGCAGCCTGTTAATTGCTTTAACGGTTGTTTTTGCGTTTGCCGGCACCGTAATGCAGGTCATCAGCCCTAAAATGCTGGGAAACGCTACCACAGTCATTTTTGAAGGTATCAAACAGGGGAATGGCATCGACTTTAGTCGGCTTGGGTTCATACTGCTCACTGTCGCCGCTTTGTATATTGGGGTATTTATAACCACCTTTTTACAGCAAAGGATTATGGTCATTGTTACTCAAAAGACTACCTATTCCCTGCGCAATGAGCTAAAGGCAAAAATGAATAAGGTTCCGGTTGCTTATTTTGATAAAAATTCCAATGGCAACCTGATGTCGGTGGCAGCGAACGATGTTGACAATATTGTAACCAGTTTACAGCAGAGCTTGACAGTACTTATCTCCAGCGTAATTTTGGTGGTAGGTGTTTTGGCGATTATGATTTACATCAGCCCGCTACTTACCTTACTTGCCTGTGTGATGATTCCCGGTAGTCTGATTATTATGAAACTCTTAACACCCAACACCCAAAGAAATTACAAGCAGTATTTAAAACTGCAAGGCGAGCTAAACGGGCAAATCGAAGAAACCTATCAGGGCTTTTCAGTGGTGAAGAGTTTTGGCGGCGAAGCGGATATGCTTAAAAAGTTCGAGGTTGTGAATGAAGGAATGGTGCAGTCAGGCTGGCGGGCTAGATTCTTTGGCGGCAGCATGATGCCAAATATGAACCTGGTTCAAAATATCATTTATGTCCTGATCGCCGTGATCGGCGCAGTGAAGGTAGTGGGGGGCTCCATCACCATTGGAGACATGCAAGCATTTTTGCAATACTCTACGCAGTTTTCTACACCACTGATGATGCTTTCACAGATTTGGAGCAGTGTCCTATCCACTATTGCCTCCGCGGAACGTGTGTTTGAAATGTTGGATGCGGAAGAAACGACTGATTATAAAAAGGGATTTCCCAACAACCGTGACGAAACCGCCAAGGTCGTTTTTGACCATGTGAAGTTTGGTTATGGGGCTCAACCGCTGATGAACGATTTTTGCATGGACGTGCAAGATGGGCAGATGGTGGCCCTGGTCGGACACACCGGCGCCGGAAAGACCACACTGATCAACCTCTTGGAGCGTTTCTATGAGATTCAGGGGGGAAGCATCCGCATTGATGGGATGGATATTCGCAATACTGACCGCCAGAAGGTACGGCAAAAAATCGCTATGGTATTACAAGATACCTGGCTCTTTTCAGGCACCATCTACGATAATATTCAATATGGGAATGAAAATGCAACCCAGGAACAGATATACGAAGCAGCTAAAGCCGCCTATGCCGATGATTTTATTCAAAAAATACCGGATGGCTATAACACCATTTTGAACGAAGAGGCCAGCAATATTTCACAGGGGCAACGGCAGCTGATCACCATTGCCAGAGCCTTTGTCGCCAACCCGGAAATACTGATTCTTGATGAAGCCACCTCCAATGTGGACAGCCGTACGGAATTAGTCATTCAAAGCGCGATGAAGCGGCTGCTAAAAGGGCGCACCAGTTTTGTGGTGGCCCACCGGTTATCAACGATTTATGATGCCGACAGCATTTTGGTCATGGACAACGGTGCTATCGTTGAAACTGGCACCCACCAGGATTTGCTGAAAAATCAGGGAACCTATGCGGATATTTATAACAGTCAATTTACGATGCAAAGTGTATGAATATCCAACCGTTTTGGCTGTTTATGGTAATGGTTATGGATTCCGGGGAAGCTTTTGGGACTCTGTTTGCACCCCACTTACCGAACTGTTGCGTAAGCTTACTGAACGACTGAGTAAGCATACCGAAA
>DNPQ01000383.1:6415-21390 GCA_003501335.1 Bacillota bacterium | reverse complement strand
CGAACGACTGAGTAAGCATACCGAAGAGTTGCGCATGCATACCGAACCGTTGAGTATGTTTACCGAACGACTCAGTAAGCATACTGAAGAGTTGCGTATGCGTACTGAACGGTTGCGGTTGCGCATGAGGTGGTGTAATTTTGAGCCACAGCGGTGACAGATTTGAAGTTTTTTTAAGGGTAATTTATATTTTGTTTTTTTTGGACCTCCTGCCCCTCGTTCCCCTCATTGGTTATCTTTTCCCAGCTAGTGACCGTATTGCCGGCTGGATTTTGATGGGCAACTTGAAATCCCAGCTAGAAATGTTTAGGAGGGTCAGGAGGGGAAGGAGGGCGTTAAAAAAATAAAATGGATGTTTTGAAAAAAGATGAAACCACAAGGACACGGAGACCCCAGAGACCCCAGAGACAATTCGGTGCAAAAAATCTAAGTGCTGCGTGGAGGCTTGACACAGAGAAAGCTTAGAACACAAAAATCCGGTTAATCCGACGCCTTTAAAAAAGGCGGTAAATTTTGGGGTTTTAAAGAAATTTAGGTAAAAAGAGACTGCCGTTACAGGGGAACAAAAAGCGGCAGGGTGAGCAGAGAAAGACTGCTCGGGGAAAAGCAGCCTCCAGAACTAGATGGAGGCTGCTTTTCAATCAAACATCTTATCCCGTTGAGGGCTCTACTTTCCATTGTTTCGGGTGAAAGGGGAACTTCGAAGCTTTGAAATTCAAAAGTGATGTTGAGGACAGGAAATCAAGTTTTGACAAGAATTTAAGGATTGTTTTGGATAAGGTCTTATAAGATTTGGATCGGGCAGGAATTATTGGATCAATGAGGAATTATTTTATGGGAATTTATATAAAATTCGGTTATTTTGAAAATAGATTCTACCCCTTGATAGGAGTCTCTTTTTTAGATTGAATAGGGACGCATTGATTTCTATTGGGTGAAGAGGTGGTCTGAATGATTCAAAAAACTTGTTTAACAACGCTGTTGATATTTGTTCTGATGAGTGTAGTTATGCTTGAAGTCGGATATATGAAAGAGAAAACAATTGTTCCTGAATTAACTTTGGAGCAAAAGGCAACCGACATTCAGTATTTTGCCAAATTGGTCCGGGACCAGTATCCTTTTGCAGAAATCAATGTGAAGATCAAGAGATTGCATGATATCAAGAGCTTAGAAAAAATATATCTGAAAAAGGCGCTTGCCACTAAAAATAACGAAGATTTTTATGAGGTATTCAAAGAATATTTATTTGAAATTCAAAGTTCCCATGGAAACATTATCAATGAAGAAATGGTAAATAACCTTAATGGTTGGGCTCCCCGCTATTTTTATGGAGTAAGTAAAAAAGCTATTTCTAGAGTAGGGTATTGGAGCGCCATCGATAAAAAATTATTGGATAGATGGTATGCTTATTCCTATTTAGACACGATTTATGGCAATGGCAAGAATTATTTATTGTCAGATTATCATTCTCAAGAAACGAACGGCAAAATTCTTCCTGCCGGAACGGTTATTGAAAAGATTAATGGAGTGAATACTGACGATTATGTCGAGGCCCAATCCGATAAGTTACACTTGAATTTTGATCCGGTCTTTCATAAACTTTTCTTGCATGAACCGGTTGTAATGAATCCTGGCAATAGTCCGGGCTGGCAAGTAGAGTTCGGATTACCGGACGGGACTCCATATCAAACATTGATTTCGAAGCGTCCTCCGCATAATCCGGCCCAAAGCTATCCCAATACTTATTGCGCTGAATTATCGGAAGATGTCGGTTATATCAGAGTTTTCAGCTTTATGGACGGTGAATTTACCGCTAAGGACTTTCAGACAATCAAAGAGTTTATAGAAAAAGCAAAGGGTAAATACAAAAAGTTGATTATTGATATCCGTGAAAATATCGGTGGCAATCCACAAGCCTGGATGGATTCAATCATGGCGCCGCTTATCAAAAAGCCTCTTGTATATCAAGATAATGTAGCGATCCGCAGAAAAATGTTTGCTTTCGGTTTTAAGTTTTTCCTTTATAAACTGCTGGGTTCCCATGTTCCGTATAATTTCACCAGTCCGGCGTATCATTGTAAAAAAGTCGAAGAACTGTCATCTTGGCCGGGTTTTGATTCAAAAAGTTGGCGGTTTTTTCGGTTTACTAGAGAAATTAGGCCGGAAAAGACTCTGCCCTTTAATGGACGGATATTTTTGTTAACCACAACTCATTGTGTTTCTGCTTCTGAGATGTTTGTTACTACAGTAAAAAAGACGGGATTTGCAACAATTGTCGGGATGAGAACTGGCGGGGGCGCAGCAGCATTAGTAACTGTACCTTATTTTGCTTTACCGGAAAGCGGTATCGTTTTTCGGATGGATGTTGATTATGTCTTTAATCCTGATGGAAAGTCCAATGAGATTAATTGTACGGAGCCGGATATTGATTTGAATCCGGAGTTTCCGCCGAAAAGTCTAAAAAAAAATATTTTAATGAAAGATCCTTGGATCAAAAAGGTCATCGCCTATTAATAAAAGTTGAACCATTAAGGAGCGGTTGTGATGAATTTTGAGGAGCCGGAAAAGGAACGCTCCTTTCGAGGAAGACAGCAATTGGAGTCGGAATTAAAAAGGAAGGGCGTAGATTTCATACGGTTTTTGGATGTATCCGGCTTATCGGAAGAGGTAAACAGAGGGTTTCATAAAGCAATTCTTATTGGGATTCTGTTGTCAAGAAAATATATCATCAACCAGCTTGGTACTGTTCCAACCGATTTCTATGAGTTTAACGAAAAGGAACACCGGGCGGATGAATTAGCAGAATGGACGGCGGAATATCTCCAAAAGCAGGGATATAACGCTTTTGGCCAATCCGAAAAAAATATTGGGCAAAATGGTTGTTTTAATGTGGAAACGAAGACGTCCGTCTTGCCCCACAAGACCATCGCTTTACTTGCGGGTTTAGGATGGATAGGGAAAAATAACCTGCTCATCACGGAGGACTACGGTTGCGCATTTTGTATGTGCACAGTCCTGACGGATGCTTCAATGGATGTCAAAACAGCACCTTTGGTGAGTCCCCAATGCGGGGAATGCGATATCTGTAAACAAATTTGTCCGGCCCATGCAATAATGGGGAATACTTGGTCCAAGGATAGGAATCGTGATGGGGTAATTGATGTGTATCGTTGCCAGGCTTGTTTGAAATGTTTGTTTCATTGCCCATGGACAGTTCGCTATGGAAAGGGAATCAATGATGCCAACTAAGGAGATGCAAAAGTTGTTTAAGTGCATAATTGAAAGTGATATTGAGCTTAAATTATTTGGGATTGAACATGCCGATGAACTTTTTAATCAGATTGATTCCAACCGTTTATATCTTAGAAAATGGCTGCCATGGGTGGATACCCATTCCAATGTTGAAGAAACAAAAGAATTTATTAAAAGTTCAAGGCAGCAATTTGTATCTAATACCGGAATGCAGGCAGGAATATGGTACAAAAATGAATTAGGCGGGATTATTAGTTTTCATAATATGAATTGGACGAATAAAAATACCAGCATGGGTTATTGGTTGGTAGAAAAGTATCAAGGTCGAGGTATCATAACCAAAGTGTGTAAAACATTAATCAATTATGCATTTGGAGATTTGGGACTGAATAGGGTTGAAATAAAATGTGCAGAGACCAATCAAAAAAGCAGAGCAATTCCTGAAAGGCTTGGATTTAAACAAGAAGGAATCATACGGGAAGCTGAATGGCTTAATGATCACTATGTTAATCATGTAATTTATTCAATGTTATCGAAAGAATGGCTTCAAAAATAAGAAAATTAGTTTTTTATACGAAGGGATTTCTCCCCTTTGGAAGGTAAAAAAGTTGGGGATATTTCCGGACTGATGGTTCATAAGTATAGACGAAAAGGGATAGTAAGTCAGTTAATGAGGAAAGGTCGTATAGAGAGCAACCTTACCTAGATGGATTGAAAAGGAGCTGGGTTGGGAGACATGGGAAATATCCTTTTGGCGAAAGAACTATCCAATAGGGAGTTAGAGGATATCCGAAAGTTAGAAAATGAATGCTGCAAGGATGAGCCATTGAATATGAAACTAAACTGGGATATGCTTACGACGCGACCCGCCGGTGAAACCAATGACTTCATGGAGTATGACCAGGATCAGTTAATAGGTTTTTTGGGATTGTATGATATTGAAAGAAAATCCCCAGATATAGAGCTTACAGGGATGGTTCATCCTGAACATCGGTGTTGGGGGATATTCCATGAGCTCTTTATTTTGGCGAAACAAGAGTGTAACAACCGAAAGAAAAAAAGGATTTTGTTAATTACGGAAAGACACTCAAGCGGGGGCAAAGGTTTTGTAAACTCTGTAGGCTCCAAGTATTCGTTTTCGGAGTATCGCATGAAATTTACGGGAACAACGGTACCGGAATTTCCTAGCTTCGGGATAACCCTAAGAAAGGCTGAATCTACAGATTATCCCGAACTTCAAGCTTTAGATAAAATAGGTTTTGGGTCGGATGAAGATGAAGACCCGAAAAATTTTTTTGTAGATGTCAATCATTCAATCGATATAGCCGAGGTAGAAGGCAAATGTATCGGTAAGATTGGAACATTGATGGATGGAAAAGACGGCTATATTTTTGGTTTTGTAATTAAGCCGGAGTACCGGAGGCGGGGATATGGGAGGGCAGTATTGAGTTTGGCCATGCTGAAATTAATATCGGAACAAATGATCAATACAATCTTGCTGGAAGTGGCGGTAGAAAATGAGCGGGCCTTGCCTTTGTATACGTCATGCGGTTTCAAAGAAGTTACTGTGTATGACTATTATGAAATCAAGATAGGGTGAGAACGTGCGGGATATTGTTGGGCTTTCGGATTTTGAAAATGAGATTGCTGTTGCCTCTGCTAAGGAATTTGTAAATGAAGGATATCATAACCTAGTTAAAATCAGTAATCATTTTTCTCACAGATTATCGGATATGTCCGTTTCTAAAAGGAGTGAAAACCTTGCCCACCTTAGAAACCGAAAGACTAACCTTAAGAAAATTCTCAGCTGAAGACTGGAAAGATTTATATGAATATCTTTCCCAAGACAAAGTTGTCCAATATGAACCTTATGATGCTTTTTCAGAAGAAGAATGCCACGAAGAAGCTAAAAAACGGGCCAAACAAGATTTTTTTTGGGCGGTCTGCTTAAAAGAAAACCAGAAGGTAATCGGCAACCTGTATTTTCAGCAGCAAGAACCCAAAGAATTTTTGACCTGGGAAATTAGTTATGTCTTTAATCCTTTGTATTGCGGAAAGGGTTATGCCACCGAAAGTTGCCGGGAGATTTTAAATTATGGGTTTGACAAGTTAGGAGCCCACCGGATCGTTGCCAGGTGTAACCCGCCCAATACCTCTTCATGGAAGTTGTTGGAGCGGATCCACATGCGCAGGGAAGGGTATTTACTCAAAAATAAATATTTGAAAGTGAACGGTCGGGGCAAGCCGATTTGGAGTGATACCTATGAATATGGTATTTTGCGGGATGAATGGCTGAGAATAAAATAATTTTTTATATATAAGATTTAAAACTTATATGAAACAATTGGTTTCTAAAGGAGCTGATCTAATGCGTCAAGGAAATGATTTATTACTGGACTTCCGAATCGCCGTTATGGAACAGAAATTAGGGCTATACGGGATCGTGGTCAGGCAGCATGGAGAGATTATCGCCGAACACCGCTGGCGCGCCGATGATGAAGTGCAACTTTATTCGGCCAGCAAAACTTTCACAGCAATTGCAGCCGGAATTGCCATGAATGATGGCTATTTTAAGCTTTCGGACAAAGTGGTCGACTTCTTTCCCGAGCTGGTGCCGGAACATCCGGATGAAAAATTGTTGAAAATGACGGTCCAAGATTTGCTCGCCATGGGGACCGGTCATGCCTATTGTCCCCTGGTCAATGTTTTGAACCAGGGCTTGGAGCCTACCAATTGGGCTAAGGTTTTCTTGGATACACCGCTAGCCTATGAACCGGGGACTCATTTTGAATATAACAACGGCGCCACTTATATGATCAGTGCGATCATTCAAAGGAAGACTGCCATGACGACCCGGGATTTTTTAATGCCCAGGATTTTTACACCCTTACATATTTTTAATCCCCAGTGGGAAGTTTGTCCGTTGGGCGTCACCAAGGGATTTATGGGCTTGTTTTTGACGACCGAAAAGTTGTCCCGCTTTGGCCAGCTTTTATTGAACCGCGGCCAGTGGGAGGGAAAACAGCTGATTCCTGCCGGATATATCGATGAGGCCACTAAAGTGCAAATCGATAACTCCGGTTTCAATTCGGGATGGGCCACTGCAGATAATCACCTGGGTTATGGGTATCAGATTTGGATGAATTCTTATCCCCATAGTTACCGCTTGGACGGACTTTATGGCCAATATGCGATCTGTTTTCCGGAAAAAGATGCGGTCGTGACGATTACGGCTCATCAAGAGGGAAATCAATCCGATATTTTAAAGGTTGTTTGGGATACTTTAGCGGAACGGCTGTAATCCCCGGAAAGAGCGGAAAATTTTCAGCGTGAGCAGGAAAGATTGATTTAAAACAAAAAATGGAGAGATAATTGTAATGTTTGGATTGGGTTTAGGTAACAAAATAGTCAAAAATCTAAGAAAAGATAAAGGGTTCACGGTAGCTGAGTTAGCTGCCCGTCTAAAAATAGAAAGTATCGAGATCAAACGGGTTGATCAACTTAAATTAAAAGAGGTTCCAGAACCTTTAAAAAGCAAACTTGTTCCGCTCTTCCGTGGTGACGATGATCATAAAATTCCTTGGGGATAAATTTAAAAAATCCGTCCGCATTCCAACGCCCCAGCCGATGTGCACTAGGGCTGCGCGGACGTCTGTAACTTGTGGATGTGAGAAAAGCAGGTAAAATAAGTTCAATGGTCTGAATAATTGAATAAGAGGATGACCTTTCGATACATAATAACCCTGGAAAGGTGATCCTGATGCCAGAGAGAGACGATCGTTTTGTTTTATGGTTATTATGCGGTGTCATCAGTATTTTTGTCAGGGAATTATATAGTATAATTGCCAAAACCATAGGCCTGCAAAAACACCTGATTTGGAATATTGCCAGCGGAATATTTATCGATAAAGGACAAGTTCATACACCTTTGGGAATCATAGTGGGATTTTTAGGCGATTTTGTTACCGGTGGAATCATAGGTTTTTTATATGGCCTGTTTCTTAAATGGAGGGGTAATCAACATTATATTGTAAAAGGTATTGTTTTTGGTATGGCTACCTGGTTATTGGTTTTTGGAATGGTATCCCATATGCTTCCATTAACATCAAAAGAGTTGCCGAGGGATGCTTTATCCGTTTTCAGTTCTTTTATTGGTCATGTAATTTATGGATATTCCCTTGCTTTAATTTATAAGATTTTGTTTAAAGTTAAGAACCTTCATCATGATCATCATACCAAAATGGAACACAGCATATCGTTGCTTATATTTTGAACCGCCTACTAATCAAGGCGGTTTTTTTGTCGGAAAAGGGACAGGAGATGGGGGAGTTTGTTGCAAAAACCAGGGATTCTCATGATCGCGATTATGAAGGAATTATTCGATAAATATGGAATTATATTATGAAAATTTATAGAAGTTTAGCCATTTTGAAAAGCATTTAAAATAACTGAGGACAAAGGAGCTAAGAAAATGAAAAAGCTTGGAACGGCATTAGTACTGGTTTTATTGATGCTATTGGCGGCGAGTGTAACTTATGCCAGCAATATCTATGTTACCAACGATACATCGGATGTTATCAATGTTTATATCACGGATAATGAAAACGACGCCGATTTATGCGTGTATGTGGTGAACTATGAATCCGACGCCCGAGACAAGGATGAGATCTGGTATTTTGTAAACAATGAAAGCGATGCTAAAGCTAAAATTCATTTTGTCAATGATCAAAACGATGCTGATCTGATGATTTATTATGTTCATAATGAAAACGACGCCGGTTGGAAGACCTCAAACCAATATCGGGGAAGATTATAAAGTTTAAGAAATTTACGATGGGGTAACCTCGTTTGCAATCTTCCAATACCAAAATTGAGGACGTAAAGGTTTTGGGGAATGGTGGCGAAAAAGTCAGAGAAGTAACCCAGTTAGGGTATTGTGGGAATTCATCAAGAAAATATTAAGTCTGTTGATGAAATTGAACAGGGAATCAAACAGAATGGCCTATATATCAAGGCGATTTTGTCTGATCTGAAAAAACAATAACGGGAGTAAACAAGTTATTGTTTTATTAAAATCGATGGCACGTGATGGAAAGTATCAGTTCAAGCTATGGAGTAATATATGTCAAGGTTTAAGCCTTTTTAGACGACATCAAAAAACAAGGAAATGATAATATTGTTATACGTACCTTTTGAAAATTTTGAAATAGAATCAACTTTGTCTCCGGATGAAGTAAAAGAAAGAATTGCCAATCATATTGAAACCAACATGCCTTTATTTAAATTATTTTACAGCGGTGGTAAAGAATTTAAAGGTAAAATAAGAGACGATCATTTTTTGATTTCAAGGATTATTCGATATAATAATTCATTTTTACCAATGATTGAAGGTACCATTTATCCTAATAACTTTGGCAGTAACATTAAGATAACGATGCGACTTCACAAATTAGTATTTGGTTTTTGGATAGTTTGGATGGCAATGGTATTTTTAATTAGCTTAGGGTTTCTTCGGAATTTACTATCAAGTCCAGGAACTATAAGTCTAATACCTCTTTTAATGTTGATATTTGGTTATTTCATAGGTATCATACCGTTTAATATTGAAGTTAACAAAGCAAAACGATTATTACAAGAAATTATGATTCATTAAAAGCAAAAGAAGATGTCTCCGTCATCCCAGGTTCCGTTTGGGCAGCTTACCCCGGATGAGTTTACTCAGGAAGAACGCACCACACTCTTCATCAAGTGAAGATATCAGGAGTAAAACAGGGAACTTCTTGAACGTTAAGCGATCAAGGTTGCAATGGAGTTGAAACATGGTTATTCGGGAAGCTAACGTAAAAGATGCACGATTATTTTTAGAGCTATTAAAAAGTTTGGATACTGAAACAAGCTTTATGCTTTATGAACCCGGAGAAAGAAAGAGCACTATTGATGACATTGGCTTGCAGATTCAACATGGACTAAGTTCATCATCCCTGTTATTGGTGGTTGAAGCGAATGATAAATTGATAGCTTTTTTATCAGGGGACCGGGGGTTTACAAACCGGATCAAGAACTCTTGTTATATCGTGATAGGTATTTTAAAAGAATTTAATCATCAAGGATTAGGAACTGCGTTATTTGAAGAAATGGAACAATGGGCCCGATTGAATCATATTATCCGATTGGAATTAACGGTGATGACCCATAATGAAATTGCCATCAAATTATATCAAAAAATGGGATTTAAAGTTGAAGGGGTCAAAGAAAAATCATTATTCATGAATAACCATTATATTGATGAATATTATATGTCAAAATTATTATTATCATGAATAGGTGATGGGCCTTTTCATCTATTGGAAGGGTATTTTAAGTAACGAATTTAAAGTTTTGGGAAAATGTCTTGGTAATTGCAATTTTCTCAATTTCATTATAATATTAAAATGTTATAGTAAAAAATGTAATAGCATAAATTTGTCTATAGGAGAACTCTGATGTATAAAAAACTTCTTTTTTTAGTTTTAATGGTAGTGCTGGTTTTTTCGCAAATTTCGTATGCGTTCGATATGAAACCGACTGCTGAAATTAATAAGATGTATTACTATTTAAATCATAGTCAAATCCATAAATTTAGTTGCGAGGTTTCCACAGATTTATTTGAGCAGATGAAAGAACAAATCTATCCCAATCTGAGTAATAAGGACAAAAAAGAGATTGATCGGATCAAGTTTTATTTAACCTTTAAAGATCAGCAGCTTGTTTTTAAAGCATCAAGATATCCTAAGTTCAGTAGTGAACAGATGAACAAAGGAATGAACCAAGTTATCGATGGAACCGATAAAATGTCGGTTGGATTTTTTAAATTGTGGAATGGCATGATATTGGAACCATTATTTGATGAAGCTAAAAAGTATGATTTCAGTGAAAACGAAACCGGTTATACAGCCGCTTACAAAGAGTTGGACAACAATGTGCAACTATCCTTTGATAAAGATTATATTCTTCAAAAAATGATTTACGGCAGTGAAAAACAAAATTTTACTTTAATCCCCGGATTTACTCCTACCAACGATGGCTTATTAATTTCTAAAATCGATATGGATTTGGGAAACGGTATGATGAAAGAACATATGGAAATCGAATATCAAGAAATCAAGAATATTTATTTGCCGGAAAGCGTAAAAGTGAAAGTCAACATGTTCCAAACGGAACAAAATGTGGTTTTGAAATTTTTTAATTATAAATTGAATTGAAAAATACCATAAAGGGTTATTAGCTAAAGCCATTTGGAATCCCTTTATCTGAATTTTGGATAAGGGGATTTTTTTAAGATGGAGCCAAGAAGGGTAGTAGCTTCTTGACAGGATTTCCGATAAAATGGAATGGAAGGGAATTGAAGCAAATATACAGAATATTGCATAACAGAGGTGGATATCTGTGGGGTATTGGGGAATCAAAGCACTAGAAAATGATAGTGCGCAGGACTGGATTTACGGACTTGAAGAAGAAAAGAATTTAGCCGTTGTGGCTTTGAAATTCGGGGAGCTAGTTAGTACATATCAGGCAAACAAAGAAGAGTCCCTTGATGACGGGTTGGCAGCGGAAGCTTTGGCCGCTGCTGAAATCGTATCCGCTTTATTGGGAAAGCCCAGCTATGTTTTTCCTCCAAAACTAAAAAAATGGCTTGAAAAGAATCAAACCTATAATAAAGAGTTAATTGCGGTTTTTGATAAACTGGCGAAAGTGAATGCGCTTGCAACGAAGCCGGAAACATTATGGAAAGATTATACCAAGGAGCAGAAATGGGATATTGTTCTTGATTCTTTATCCGAATATGCCATAGCTTCCATTGATTTAGTGCTCAGTAAATCGGAATTAGCGGAGTTATGGAAAGAAAGCGCGGACTATGAAAAGTGGATGCAGGAAGTAAAAAAATTGAAGAATCGCTGTACGAGAAAGAGCAATTGAGGAATTGAAATGAGGGGATCCGATGAAAGTTGACTTTTACGACCTGGGGTCCATCCAAGATGAAAAAATTATTTTTGTGGTAATGGCATCAAGATATAAGGGCCAATGGATAATGGTGAGACATAGAAAACGGATAACATTGGAAATCCCGGGAGGACACCGGGAACCGCCGGAAACTTTAGATGAGGCCGCCCGCCGGGAACTGTTCGAAGAAACCGGAGCGAAAGACTTTGACTTATATCCGGTTTGTATCTACTCCGTTACAGATGATGAAAAACAATCGTTTGGGGAGCTTTATTTCGCGGAAGTAAAAGCCATCGGGAAGTTACCCGAATCGGAGATCGGAGAAATCTGTTTGAAAAAGGTTTTCCCGGAGAATAATCTGACCTATCCTTTGATTCAGCCGTTCTTATTCTCTAAAGTGACAAAATACCTTCAATTGGCGAAGATATCAAGGGGGTTAAGAGTGTGAAAATCCTGGCGATGGAAAAAGAAATATCCAATTATTCGGATACTGACTTTAAACCTCATTTGAAAGCGGAAGCGACAAGAGTTTGGGAACTTTATCAATCAGGAGTATTCCGCGAAATTTATTTCGATAAAAACAAGCACAATGCGATTATCATCATGGAATGCAACGATTTGCAAGAGGCTGAGGAATATCTTGGCACATTGCCTCTAGTCAAAGAAGAACTAATTTATTTTGAAATGATAGCGTTAGAAGCTTATTCCGGCTTTGCCAGGCTGTTTGGCAATTAATCTTTCAAAAGTTGAATGGAGAGATAATAGGGGTGCATCTCATGGCCAACGTTAAGATTTATAGGAACATGGCAAGACTTGATAATATCGATATTTTTTACCGGGATACGAAAACGCAGGGGCCGGCTATTCTTTGCCTCCATGGAAGATGGGGCCGGGGTGAAACATGGACTGATTTCATGCAGCATTACGGAGAAAAATACCGGGTTATTGCTCCCGATCAACGGGGCCATGGATTGAGTGACAAACCAATCTCCAAATATACAGCGGAAGAAATGGCTGGCGATATGATTGCTTTGTTGAACTTTTTGGGTCTTGACTTTGTTATTGTAGTGGGTCATTCAATGGGTGGGCAGGTGGCCGCCTATTTAACCGCATTCCATCCGGGCTACGTGAAAGCATTGGCTATTCTTGACAAATCGGCCGCCGGTCCCGATAAGCGAAATCCATTGCCGCTTGATCAAATGAAACCGATTGACCCTTTAACCAAAGATTGGCCGTTACCTTTTGCAAGCTTGACGGAAGCGCAAGATTTTTTAAAACAAGAAACAGAGTCCAAGTTAAGCTATGATTATTTTATGAGTAGTTTGGTTGAAACCATAGAAGGGTATCAAATGATGTTTAGTTCCCAGGCTATGGCTGCCAATCTCGCCTCTTATCAAAATTGGTTTCATCTTTTGCTGGAGTTCAAATGCCCGGTTCTGTTGCTCAGAGCCAGGAAGGGTGAAGCGGTACCCGATGAAGATTTTTTAAAAATGCAATCGCTTATCGGTGATTGCATGGCCCGGGAAGTATCTAACCCTGATCATAATGTCCATTTGGGAAATAAAGAAGAGTTTTACGGGTACTTTGATGAATTTTTGCAGAAAATCGGATGAGCAGAAGACTTTGGGCCTGGATAAATGAGAGAACCGGTATGTAGACGGAAATACCAACATTGGTTGGGTGAAGGGAGAACGATGAATCTTACAATCCGATTGGAAGAAGAAAAAGATTATCAACAGGTTGAATATGAAACCAGAGAAGCATTCTGGGATGTATATAGGCCCGGATGCGTTGAACATTGGATAGTTCATCAAATCAGAAAGGCGCCCGCTTTTGTAAAAGGTTTAAATTATGTTGCCTGCGTTGATGGGAGCATTGTCGGTAATATCATGTATTCCAAAGCCAAAGTGGTTGATGATAAAAAGCAGGAATCCGAAGTTTTGTGTATGGGGCCGCTTAGTGTATTGCCGGCTTTCCAAAGAAAAGGCATCGGTTCTTTGTTAATGAACCATTCGATGCAAAAAGCGAGGGAGCTTGGATTTAAGGCCATCGTTATTTTTGGTAATCCTCACTATTATGGGCGGTTTGGTTTTATCAACGCCGAAGAATACGGGATTCAAACATCCTCCGGTGAAAATTTCGAAGTCTTTATGGTATTGGAATTGTTTGCAGGAGCCCTTAAGGGAATAACGGGCAAATTTTATGAGGACAAGGTTTTTGAGGTCCAGGATGAAGAGCTTGAAGCGTTTGAAAAAGAATTTCCATACAAAGAAAAGCATAGTACCGATACCCAGCTTAAATAGATTAAGGCAACAACTTATCAAAATAATTTTACGAGGAGCATACCAAAGATGCGAGTACCTTTTGAAACAATGAAGGCGGAGATAAAACGGGTTTTATTGAAAGCCGGTATGACTGAGGGAAAAGCCGATGCTTGCGCCAGGGTTCATACTGAATCAAGCAGGGATGGGGTATATTCTCACGGCTTAAACCGGGTGGCGCGGTTTGTGGACCATATCCAAAAGGGTTGGGTTGATGTCAATGCTGAACCGAGTTTAATCAAGCAATCTGGGATGTTTGAAAACTACGATGGTAATCTTGGCCCTGGAGTCTTAAACGCTCTTTTTAGCATAAATCGTGCGACTGAAGTCGCGAAAGAACAGGGCATCGGGATTGTCGCTTTAAGAAATACCAACCATTGGATGCGCGGGGGAACCTATGCCTGGGAGGCGGCTGAAAAAGGGTATATCGGGATTTGTTGGACCAATACGGAATCCTGTATGCCGGCCTGGGGAGCTAAAAATACCTGTCTGGGGAACAATCCGCTGTGTATAGCAATTCCCAGGGAGAAGGGGCCTATCGTACTGGATATGGCCATGTCGCAATATTCAAACGGGAAATTACAGGTAACAAGATTAAAAAATGAGTCCCTGCCCTTTCCGGGCGGATTTGATAAAGAAGGAAATTTAACGTCGAATCCGGGCTTGATTGAAGAATCCCAAAGGCCATTGCCGGCCGGTTATTGGAAGGGTTCCGGGCTGGCGATGGTGCTGGATTTGGTTGTGGCAATCTTGTCGAATGGCTTGGCCACTGCCGGCATTGATAAATTATCCAAGGGGGGAAGCTGCGTCGGATGCAGTCAAATTTTTATCGCCATTAATCCGTATTTAGCGGGCGGCAAGGAATTTGTCGAACGGACCCTTAATGAAACCATCGCGCAAATCAAATCTGCGGAGCCGGTAAAAGAGGGGGGAGCCATTTACTTCCCCGGCGAGCTTGCCGCCAAAACCAGAAAAGAAAACACGGAACAGGGGATACCGGTCGATGAAGGAATATGGAATGAATTGTTGAGGCTGTAGGCCACCATATTTGATAAAGGACTACTAAATGCTTTTTCAATCGTGAATTGGAAGCTTTTTTAAGTAGATCAAAATATGAGCAGGAAGGTATTCAACTTATATCCAGCCAGGATGTTGGGCCCACTGAATGCTGGAATCAAGCAAATCGGTTATGAATTGGTGCGAAAGAAGAAGGATTATCATTTTAGTCCTTCTTATTTTGATATTCTTTTTCATAAAGGATGATTTCTACCACGAAAGGGCGCGAAAAAAGGGTGATCCTTTGAAGTATAAAATATGATTTCCGGGTATATAGGGAATATTTGGGGTAAATGGTTTTTTGCGTTTGATTTTTTGAAACAGCTGTTTGATATTTCATTCCAGAAAATTGGGTTTCCAGCATCC
>DNPQ01000383.1:0-6090 GCA_003501335.1 Bacillota bacterium | reverse complement strand
AGGAGAAACCATGAGAAAATATCTTGTTTATCAAGTTGATTCATTTACGAAAGAAGTAATGAAAGGCAATCCGGCCGGAGTTGTTTATCATGCCGATGGTTTGAGTGAGCAGCAAATGCAAATGATAGCCCGGGAGTTGAACAATTCGGAGACCGCCTTTTTGTTGGCTCCGGATGGAAATGATTGTGATGGGGTTATCCGTTATTTTACTCCTCAAGTTGAAGTGCCGACCTGTGGCCATGCCACGATAGCTGCGATGTACGCCAAAGCGGTTGAAGAGGGTTTAGATTCTTCAATATTTCGTATGCGGACCCGAATTGGCGTTCTGCCTTTTGAAATCATAAAGACCCATCATGACTATAAGGTGATCATGACCCAGGGCCGGATTGAATTTGGGACTTTATTCGAGGGTGACATGAAAGAAAAGATACTCAAAGCTCTCGGATTAAGCGAAGATGATTTGAATGCAAGGTGCCCTGTTCAAATCGTTTCTACGGGCCATTCAAAAGTGATGATCGGCATCCAAAGCCGGGAAAAATTAAATTATTTAACGCCTCAATTGACCGCGCTTTCGGAATTAAGCCGGATTATTCATTGTAACGGTTATTTCGTCTTTACTTTTGATTCGGACTCGAAAGATATTTTGACTTATGGCCGGATGTTTGCTCCGGCTGTAGGAATTAATGAGGATCCCGTTACAGGCAATGCCAATGGACCATTGGGAGCATATTTAGTCCATCATGGCTTGGTTGATACTTCTCTGGATGCGTTTTGTTTTAAAGCCAAACAAGGGGAGGCCATCAACCGGCCGGGAATCATTGAAGTGAAAGTGAAAATTGAGGATCGTAAGCCGGTATTGGTACAAATTGCAGGAGAAGCCGTGATTGTATTTAAAACAGAAATCGCTATAGTATAGAATAACTTGTATATCAATGAAATGTTTGTCAAATATTATTAAGATTACCTCCCTAAATCTTAATTCAGACTCATTGTATATAATCGGATTGTAATTTATATTTAACGTAAAGTATATTTGAATATATACTAAAATTGTGTTAAGGGAGGATTTGTAATGAAACGTTTTATTTCTTTAGCAATGGCAGTTGTGTTTGCATTGTCTCTGGTCTGGGCAGGTTGTTTCGCGGCGGGAAATCCTGCTTATGCAGTAAAACCAAGAAAGATTACCAACCGTAAACTGGTGGTGGGATTGGTACCGGTGACGATGAATACTTCTTATACCATGACTATCAATGGCGCCAAAAAAGAAATTGCCAAACTTGGCAATAAGATAGACCTGATTGTTCAGGCTCCGAGCAATAATACCAGCACTATCACTGATCAGGGTAATATTCTGGAAAGCCTCATTCAGAAAAAAGTGGATGCGATTGTACTGGCCACCGAAAGTGATACGTCCATGCTTCCTTATCTTCGTGAGGCTGCCAAAGCAAATATTCCTGTTTTCCTTTTTAATATGTCTACGATTGACCAGAAAGATATTTATTATGTTTCCAGTATCGGCTATGATCAATATGGGGCAGGAAAATCAATTGGTAAGTGGGTTGCCGATACTTACAAAGAAGGGAAAATCGGTGTGCTGGAAGGTTATCCCGGTGTTGTTAATACACAGCGTATGAACGGGTTTAAAGATGCTATTGCCAAAGCGCCCGGATTAAAGATAGTTGCCTCCCAGGTAGCCAATTGGAACCGTGAATCCGGCCAAAAAGTGACTGAAGGTATTTTGACAGCCCATCCGGACATGACCATTTTATACGGCCCTTTTGATGAAATGGTGTTGGGCGGTTTAGTGGTGGTAAAGGAAAGAAATCTTATGAAACAAATACATGTAGTTGGCTTCGGATGCACCAAAGATGGTGTTACTTCAGTTAAAAACGGTGAAATGGCTGCTACTATCAATGTTATGGAATATGAAACCGGTTTTGACATTATTGATGCTGTCAATAATTATTGTGTAAAAGGCCAGAATGTTAAAAAAGTCATCTACAGAAATTGTGATGTTTACGACGGAAAAAATATCAACTCTCTGGACATGGCCAGATTTAATTAATTGAATATTTCATTTGGGAAAGATCGTTTTTACGTCTTTTGAATGAATCATTACCATATCTCCGTAATTGCCTCAACACTGGATTCAAGCCCTCGGCTTTCGCTTAAATTTGTTTTCGGGTTTGAATCCCCGGTTCTTTAGCCGACTGAAAGTCGGCTAAAGAATCTACCGGCTGAAAGCTGGTAGGAACGGAGTTAGTATTGATCTTGAATCACGGAGATATAATCTGAAATGTATTACAGTAGCAATCGAGCAAGAGCAGCTTCGGGAACTGAAAACGGCTCCCTGCTTTTTATAAGCGATGGAACTAAGGAGATATTCAAATGAATGAAAAGGGTTTGAAAAATTTTCAAGAACCCGTTGGAAAAGTGGAATTACCGAGTAAAATCTTTCACACCAGCCGGGAACAATCTTCCGAAAAAAGTAAAATGCTGGTCTCCAATTCTAGGGTGGTTTTAGGCCGCGTGATTTTGGAGCCGGGCGATGCCCATCCGGCTAACAGCCATAATGACGAAGAAGAGTATTATTATATTGTCGGGGGTTCCGGAATGATTCAACTAGGCGAATCGGAATACTCCATTGAAGCAGGGGATGTTGTGCAGATCCCGGCCGGGACCTGTCATGGTATAAGAAATAGTGGAAAAAATCCGATTGAGTATTTGTATTTCGGGGTGTTATTGAATGATAAAACCAGTTGTTAATATATAGTAGCTGCAGTATTTTTCGGATTATCATAGGTTTACCGGCGAAATGAGAGTATGATGTCGGCGCAGGAGGAAACTGAATTGAATAAGCTTAAAATGTATGTGATTGCCAACGGTATGCTGGAATGTGACCTTGCAAATATGATTGCAATGCCTAAACTGGCAAATAGTGAAAATCATCACACAGTGAGCGACTGGGTAAAGTCTCCCGTTTATTCGGTTTTGCTCGAACATCCGGAAGGGCTGGTTTTGTTTGATACAGGTTGCCATCCCGATGCTATGAAGGGTCGATGGGACCGGGGCAATATGTTGCGGACTCCCTATACTTTTGATGAAAGCGAGCTTCTCCCCAATGCCTTGAAAAGATTAGGCTATACTCCGGATGATATTCGTTATGTGGTTATGTCCCATTTGCATGAAGATCATGCCGGCTGTTTGGAGATGTTTACTAAATCTCAGATTTTTGTCAATGACGACGAACTGAAGCAAACATTGCGTTTATATGTATTAAATGGGAATATGGGCGGTTATATCCGCAATGATATAAAAGCATGGTTCGATACCCAATTAAACTGGGCGCCGATTGATGCTGAAACAAAGGAAATTGAATTGCTGGACGGAATCACCATTTTAAACTTTGGTCCCGGACATACTTTTGGTATGATGGGATTGCTGGTTACTTTGCCGAACACCGGCAATGTAATTCTGGCTTCGGATACAATAAATACGGCGAAAAATTTTGGGCCTCCTATTTTGTTCCCTGGTCTTGCATATGATACGATTGGATATTACAAAACGGTTCAGCGTATTGCGCAACTTGCCAAAGAAAAGCGAGCGAAGGTATTCTTTGGACATGATATTGACCAGTTTACCGAGTTAAAAAAATCGACGGAAGGTTGTTATGATTAACGGCAAAACGAGGATCCAATGAGGTGAAACATTTTGAAAGAAAATATTCCAATTCTTGAAATGAAGAATATTTCCAAATCTTTTGGTCCTGTACGGGTGTTAAACGGAGTTGATTTAACACTTAACAGGGGTGAAGTCTTGGGATTGATAGGAGAAAATGGCGCCGGCAAGTCTACGATGATTAAAATCATCTGTGGTATTCATAAAAAGGACAGCGGTGAAATTTTCTATAATGGGGAAAAAATAGAGATTGAGAGCGTCGCCCATTCTCAACAGCTGGGAATCAGTACAATTTATCAGGAATTAAGCCTGATGCCTGATTTGAATGCGGCGCAAAATATCTTTCTGAACCGGGAATTGAATAAAAAAGGAAACAATCTTGTTGCTCCGCTTAATTCAGTTGAAATGGGAAAAAAAGCTCAACAAATTTTAAAAGATGAGTTGCATATCAATATTCCGGTTGACAGGCCCTTAAAATATATGACTTTGGCTCAGAAACAGATGGTGGAGATTGCCAGAACCATTTATGCCGATGCCCAAGTCATCATTATGGATGAACCGACTTCGGCTTTAGGCGCAGAAGAACGGGAACAGCTTTTTAATGTGATTCGGGGCTTGAAAGAAAAAGGCCGTTCGGTTATTTTTATCTCCCATCATTTGGATGAAATCATGAAAGTGTGTGACCGGATCAGTGTCTTGCGGGATGGGAAAAAAGTCGCCGACGATCTTGTCCGGCAATTTACTATTGAAAGAATCATCAATGAGATGGTCGGAAAATCACTGCAGTCCCAGTATCCCAAAGAAAGTGTAGAACTGGGTAAACCGATTCTATCCATTCATAAGCTGACTAAAAAAGGCGCTTTTGAAGATATTTCCTTTGAACTACGGGAAGGAGAGATCTTAGGAGTTGTGGGTCTGGAAGGATGCGGCAAGAATGAAGTGATTCGTTCCATATTCGGCCGTCTACCTTACGATAGCGGCGATATTATCAAGAATGGCAAAAAGCTTAAAATCCGCTCGGTAAAGGATGCCATGGTTACTAAGATTGCATTTGTGCCTGCGGAGCGTAAGGTGGACGGTTTGTTTTTAAAGCAAAATATTGCCTGGAATACTACAATTGCGTCACTGGATAAAATTATAAAATATAAAACCCTGGTTTCAAAAAAGGAATCGACTGTAACGAACGGATATATTGCTCAGTTGAATATTAAAGCGGAATCCTCTAATCAGAGCATTTCCGCTTTAAGCGGTGGAAATCAGCAGAAGGTTATGTTGTCGCGCTGGATCATGATGAACCCCGATGTCTTTTTGCTTGAAGAACCGACCCGGGGAATCGATGTTAATGCGAAGACCGAAGTTTACCGGGCTATTGGGGAATGTGTCAAGCAAAAGAAAGGCGTTATCGTGGTATCTTCGGAAGAAGAGGAAGTTATCGGTATTTGCGATAGAATCATCGTAATGCGTAACGGCAAAATTTCCGGTGTTCTGGATGCTAAAAAAACAAATACATCCGAAATTAAACGTTATTCGCTAAAAAGTGAGGTGTGAGCAAAGAATGAAAAGTATCAGGTTAACTATAAAAAAATTATTGAATATGAATGGCATCGGTATTATTATCGCTTATTTAGTGGTGTTTATAGGACTCAGCATAGCGTGTCCCAATTTTTTAAGCATTTCTAACTTTATGGTGGGAATCCGCCAGGCCGTTTTTACAGCCATTGTCGGTTTTGCCATGACTTTTGTGATTGCCATGGGCGGTATTGACCTCTCGGTGGGTTCTACGGTCGGTATCACCGGAATGTTGGCAGCAGCTCTTATGCTGGGCGGTTGCAATATTTACCTGGCCATGTTGATCGCTGTTTTGCTAGGCGCAGCGATTGGCGCACTTAACGGATTTCTTGTCACCAAGCTGGGAATTGCCTACTTTATTGCAACTTTAGGTATGATGAGCATTTTAAGAGGATTGATTTATGTTTTCTCCAAAGGTATCCCTCTTTACGGTTTGAGTTTTCCCGGTTTTCAGGTTGTCGGACAGGGTTATATCAGTGTAGTCCCCGTACCTATTATTATTGCGGTTATTGTTTTCTGCATCAGCTATTATCTTTTCAATAAGACAAAGTTTGGACGTTATGCTGTCTCCATCGGCAGTAACGAAGACGCGGCTGAAATGGTTGGCATCAATGTTGATAAGATCAAAATCCTTGTTTTTACATTAAGTGGAGTGATGTGCGCGATTGCAGGAGTTATTTTAGCAGCCAGGAGTGAGGCTGCCGTGCCTGATGCTGGGAGCGGTTATGAAATGGATGCTATTGCGGCTACAGTTATCGGCGGAACCAGCATGACCGGTGGAAATGGCTATATGGTTGGAACTGCTTTCGGCGCTGTGCTGATGTCCACGATCCGGAATGGATT
>DNPQ01000313.1:909-6561 GCA_003501335.1 Bacillota bacterium | reverse complement strand
GGACCTTTGCCACGGCCTTGATGATGATGGAGCATTACCCGGATTATATTTTCGGAGCGAGTCAACCCCAGCTTTATCAATGGATGAAAGTGTATTATCCGGAGTTATATCAGAAGGTTCAAAAAAGGGTTTCGGAGGGGCGTTGGGAAACCCTTGGCGCCATGTGGGTGGAAGCGGATATGAATTTGCCCGGTGGAGAGTCATTGGTTCGCCAATTACTGTATGGAAAGAGATTTTTTCAGAAAGAGTTCGGCCAAACGGTAAAAATAGCCTGGTTACCGGATAGTTTCGGTTATACTGCCGCCTTACCGCAATTGCTTAAAAAATCGGGAATTGATTATTTTTGCACCACTAAGCTTTCCTGGAACCTTTATAATCAATTGCCGCACCACACCTTTATCTGGGAGGGCATTGACGGTAGCCCCGTGCTTACCCATATGCCTCCGGAAAGTACCTATAACAGCTCCGCATCCCCCCGGGCTGTTGTCAAATCGGAAACCAGTTACCTGGACAAAGGGGTATCTGATCAGTGTTTGATGCTTTTTGGCATTGGTGACGGCGGAGGGGGGCCCGGAGAGGAACATCTGGAGATGTTGAATCGGGAAAAACAGACTGCTGATTTGGCTCCGGTTCAGCAGCAGAAGGCCGGTCAATTTTTTGAGGAACTGGCCCACGATAAAGAGAAATATCAATCCTGGCATGGCGATCTTTACTTAGAACGCCATCAAGGCACTTACACAACCAGGGCCCACAATAAGCGGAATAACCGCAAAATCGAAATTGCTTTACATGAACTGGAATTTCTGGCGGTCTTGGCTGAAATTTTTACCAAAACCCCTTATCCGGCTGAGGAACTGGAGACAATTTGGAAGGAAGTCCTGCTCTATCAGTTTCATGATATTTTACCCGGTTCCGCCATTGCCCGGGTCTATTTGGAAACAGACAGCCGTTATGAAATTTTGTTTCATTGGATTCTCCAGCTTAAAGAGCAAGCTTTGAAGGCTTTGCTTCAAGTCATGGACAGCACCTGGTGCCAAAACCCGGCCCTCATCATCAACAGTACCTCTTGGGCCCGTCAGGAATGGCTTAAAATCGGTGATAACTGGTATCGGGTCCAGATTCCCGGCATGGGATGCCGGGTAATCGATCTAAACCTATCATCAACGCCCCCTTCCGGAATGATTGCGGATAAATTCTGCCTTGAGAACGATCAATTGCGGGTTGAATGGGCCAATGACGGGTCGATATCACGGATTTATGATAAAACAAACCGTTTTGAAGTTCTAGCACCCGGCGCCTATGGGAACCGACTGGCCGTATACCAAGATAATGGCGATGCCTGGGATATTCCGATTGGCTATGCCGATCAAAAACCGGATTATTTCCAGTTGACCGGTATTTCCAGTCAGGTAGATGGCCCCAGGGCATCCGTTAAGCATTCCTATCGCTACGGCAATTCACAGTTGGAACAGGAAATTGTAATTTTTGAGGGTAGCCGCCGGATCGATTTTATAACCAAAGTCGATTGGCGGGAACGCCATAAAATGCTACGGGTTGCTTTTCCCCTCAATATTCAAAATGGTGCGGCTGTGGGTGAAATTCAATTTGGTTCCCTCGAGCGTCCCAGCCATCGGAATACCACCTGGGATATGGCAAAATATGAAATTTACGCCCATAAATGGCTCGATTTATCCAATTCAGGGTATGGGGCGGCTCTGCTCAACGACTGTAAATATGGTTATAAGGTTTTCAAAAACATTTTGGACCTCAATCTTTTGCGAAGCCCGTCTTATCCGGATCCCCAAACCGACTTGGGAACTCATGAATTTACTTATGCATTATTTCCTCATAGCGGTAATCATTTGAATGGACGGGTCAATGAGCAGGGTTACCAACTGAATTATCCTTTGTCGGTTCGGAAGATTCTCCAAAGAGTAAGGGGTCTGGCTCGGGAAATTTCCTTGCTTACCATTCATCCGGAGAATATCATCATTGAAACCGTTAAAAAAGCCGAAGAAAGCCCGGCATTCATTATCCGGCTTTATGAATCCGCCGGAAGTTTCACCCGGGCAAAGTTGGTTTTTCATTTGCCGGTAGAATCCGTTCAGTTGGTCGACCTTATGGAACAGCCTTATGATGGAGTCCATTTGGGACCCGAACTCAAACTTGAATTCATGCCTTTTGAAATTCAAACCCTGAAGGTAAAATGCGTTTCGATTCCAATGGAATAAAAAAGGGTTTTCGTTATGAAAATCGAAAAAGAATAAGGAGTGGATATTTAGAAACGGAGCGCATTTGATGACCAAAACCAATAGATGTCGGGAAGTTAAAGAATCCTTTTCGATTGGCATCAGAAACGAAAAATCGCTCCATGCAGCTATGAAGGAATGGTATGCGCTCCCGGGTGATCAATTTGAAGTAAAGGTTGATAATTTTTTTATCGATATTCTAAGGACCTTTCCGGACGGGGAAGCTCCCTTGCTCATTGAAATTCAAACCGGCAATTTTACTGCCATCCGCCACAAACTCCTTGATTTGCTTCCTAAGTATCAAGTACGGTTGGTATATCCGATTCCCCAAGAAAAATGGATCCTCCGGATCACTCCCGAGGGTGAAATCAAAAGCCGCCGCAAATCCCCGAAAACCGGTACGGCGATGGATATATTTCGCGAATTGGTCAGGATTCCGGGTTTGATTGCCGATGCTAATTTTACCATTGAAGTGGTTCTGACCCGGGAAGAACATATTTGGTGTGAAGACGGCAAGGGCAGTTGGCGCAGGGGTGGGGTCAGTATCAAAGACCGCCGTTTATTAGAAGTCGTTGAGCGGATTCCGCTTTTTACCAAGAATGATTTTCAGCGTTTTTTGCCTTTGGAGATAAAGAATCCTTTTTCCAATAAGGACTTGGCAGCTTGCGGCTATACACTTTATCAGGCCCGCAAAATGACTTATTGTTTTCGGAAGATGGGTATTATAAAAGAAGCCGGCAAACATCGTAATGAATTACTTTTTGTCCGTAATTAGGTGCTAAAGGTGATTGAAAATTCATAGGATAGGAAGATTGTTAGAAAGGAGAATCGATTGAATGCATCCAAAGCTTCAGCAATTGAAAAGTCGCTTATCGGAAGTTGATAATTTAAATGAAGCCAATGCCATTTTGTCTTGGGATCAAATGACCTTTATGCCGCCGGGGGGAGCGGATTCCCGGGGGCGTCAAACGGCAACGCTTGAAAAGTTGGCCCATGAAAAGTTTACCGATCCGGAGATCGGCAAACTGCTGGAAGAACTTCAGCCCGTTGCCAAAGAATTGCCCCCGGACTCGGCTGATGCCGCTTTGATCCGGATTACAACCCATGACTATGAAAAGGCCCTGAAAATACCCTCTTCTTTTACGGCGAAGTTTTCGGAGCATAATTCTAAAATATATTCCGTATGGGCTAAGGCCAGAGCAGAACGAGATTTTAAGTTGGTAGCGCCGTTATTGGAAAAAACTTTGGATTATAGCCGTGAGTTGGCGAACTTCTTCCCCGGTTATCAACATATCGCGGATCCGCTCATTGATGATTTGGATGAAGGGATGACTGTTGCTATCATCCAGCCGCTTTTTCAAAAGCTCCGGGCCGGGTTAACACCCTTGGTCCAACAGATAACTTCTTTGCCTTTAACCGACGATACATGTTTGCACCGGGAGTTCCCCGAGGCTGACCAATTAAGTTTTGGTTTGAAGGTCGCCAAGAAAATGGGTTATGATTTCAACCGCGGCCGCCAGGACAAAAGTCCCCATCCTTTTACAACCAGTTTTTCCATTGGTGATGTGCGGATTACCACGAGGGTTAAGACCAATAGTTTAGCAGAATCCCTTTTCAGTACCATTCATGAAAGCGGGCACGCCCTTTATGAACAAGGGATCAATCCCGACTTTGACGGGACCTCCCTGGCGACAGGCGCTTCAATGTCGATTCATGAAAGCCAATCCCGCTTGTGGGAAAATTTAGTGGGACGAAGCCGCAATTTTTGGCTTTATTTTTATCCGCAAATTCAAGAGCTTTTCCCGAACCAACTGCGGAATGTATCCAGTGAAGTTTTTTATCGGGCGATCAATAAGGTTGAACGTTCATTAATCCGGACCGAGGCTGATGAGGTAACTTACAATCTGCATGTTATGATTCGTTTTGATTTGGAGCTTGAAATGCTGGAGGGTAAACTCGCTGTCAAAGATTTGCCGGAAGCTTGGAATTCCCGATACTTCAAAGATTTAGGAGTGATTCCCACCGATGATAGCGTAGGAGTATTGCAGGATATGCATTGGTATAGCGGAACCATCGGCGGTTATTTTCAAAGTTATACTCTGGGAAATATATTGAGCGCTCAATTTTTGGAGGCGGCCCTTAAAGCAGTTCCCAGCATTCCGACGGAGATTGCCGCCGGTAATTTAGACCCTCTCCACGGCTGGCTCCGGGAACACATTTATCAGTATGGTCATCAATTTACTGCCCAGGATATTATTACCCGCGCCACCGGACGGCCCTTGGATCTTGAACCCTATTTGAAATATATCCGGAACAAATTTGGGGAAATCTATCATCTGTCCCTTTCATAATTTTGGAATCAATCTTTCGGGCGTTTCAAAACCACCTTTGTACAGGGTGGTTTTTTTGTAAGTCGATTTGGAAAAAAGCTGTCTGAAAAGGATGAACGGTTGAGTATGTTTACTCGGCCCATTGGAAAAGCCCAGCGGCTGTAAGCCAAATTTATTCAGCGGCCTGGCAGATTCTCCCGACGACCGGGAAGATTGATCCGTGCATCGGGAAGATTCTCCCAAGCCATGGATCGATTCTCCGAACGACCGGGAAGATTGATCCGTTCATCAAGGATGTTTTGAAAAAAGATGACACCACAGCGGACACGGAGGCCACAGAGACAATTCGGCGCAAAAAATCTAAGTGCTGCCTGGAGGCTTGACAAAGAGAAAGCGTAGAACACAAAAATCCGGTTAATCCGTCGCCTTTGAAAAAGTTCGCCTTTTGAAAAAAAGGCGCTTAATCCTGAAAATCCTGGTCGGGTTTTTTATTTTTTAGCCAACATGGGCCACATAGCCCACATGGATTTTTAAAATAGCTGGTAGATGCGTTTATGTGGGGTATGTTGGGCAAGTGGGCATAAAAATATAAAAGGATATGTGAAAATTTTTTGAAGGTGCCGGATTTTTTAAACTGGCCATTAAACGTCTTTTTTAAGACTGGTGATGAAAATGTATGTTATTTCACGCGGAAGAGTAACCTCAATCCTTTGGAGTATCACCGGCAAAGCTCTTTGGGTATAAAGTCCAGCCAAGCCCTTTCACCCGGTTGATGATGTTGGGATATGGGGGCGTATGGGGTGATTTTTTATGAATGAAAGAATCAATAAAAGGAATTGGGTGATGGATATTTTTAATTTCGATTAACATCAGTTATCGTTTGTACTGATATGATATTTATAAGTAATATTATACATTATTTTACAATATTAACAATATCATTAAAAAGTATATATTATGAAAACACAGGTGGAAGTTGGAAGTGGAGAGGTAGGAAAGCGAGAAAAATTTTAGGATTGGGGTTGAAAAAAATGGGCCAAAGCCACGGGTGCGTGTTCAAGAACACGATTTAA
>DNPQ01000313.1:0-660 GCA_003501335.1 Bacillota bacterium | reverse complement strand
CGTGTTCAAGAACACGATTTAACCCATGGATTGAGGGCGAAGGTGTAACCCAAGAAGGTAAAGTTAAAAATGAATGCCGATTATACTTGTCCACGGCTTTCACCGGCTGAGTGTCTTTCTGAGCGGCCAGAAATGTCACCTCAGCTCGGGGACGAGCTGCAAGAGCCGCCGGGCACCCATGGTTCCCGGTCTCTCCTTCATCGCTCCGGCCATCCGGTTGCCGGAGTTGGAGTTTTTGATTTGAGTGACGCTGCCATCGTGGCAGCGTCTTCTGGGCTTGTTGGTTTGCCGACGGCGCAGCTTGCTAGCAAGCTGAGTTTTTCTTCCGAGAAAAGATGCCGCGCCGCCGACATCCCTGATCGGCGGTTAGGGCTTGTTCAATGTAGTCTTATATAAGTACTTTCAAGAAGTTTTGTAGACAAAATATATTCGCGTCCAAAAGGCGATTTTATAAGCTCCGACATGGTCAATAGGAGGTTGACCACGCGGCCTGGATGTCATGGATGCATCATGGCCGACGGCAAACAGAATGGCCCAAGAAGGCGCCCACACGGAAGTGGGCGACAGTTAAATTGCGCAAGCGTTCCTTCGACATTCAAGGATGAATGCCGTGATAGAGGGGGATCTCTGCGGGCACGGTGCCCCCGAGCGGCGGGGGTG
>DNPQ01000394.1 GCA_003501335.1 Bacillota bacterium | reverse complement strand
ATCCTCTCTAATAGGCTCTGCAAAACCTGCCGTTTATCTTTAAGGCTGAGCGCTCCCGGGATCAGTATCGTACAGGATATTATTCTAACAAACATTGAATCAGCTCACTTTTGATAACGTTCAAACAAATTTAAATTTTTATTTTAGGCTGAATAGGAAAAAAGGCCCTCTAAATTGAAGGACCTTCAAATTTTAATAATGGCGGAGCCAACGGGACTCGAACCCGTGGTCTCCAGCGTGACAGGCTGGCGTGTTAAACCAACTACACCATGGCTCCGTTTTTCAGTTATCAGCGAACAATTATCAATCTCCACATTGTTCATTATAACTGTTATGGTGGTCGCGACTGGGCTCGAACCAGTGACCTCTGCGATGTGAACGCAGCGCTCTAACCAACTGAGCTACGTGACCGTACAACAAGCAAATTCAAAGTTGTTCGGAATTCAAATGCATTAAAATTATATCACCCTACGAAGTGCTCGTCAAGACGTAATTTACCATCAAAATTTTCAGCTTTTGTCAATATCATCAATTCTGTCCCAAATTTTACACGTCCATGAGAACTTCCTTTTAAAACAAAGACCATGGGAACTCATTGGACGGCAACGATTGAAAAGTTATATCCTCATTTTGAGTCGGATGTTTACAGCAAATTTGAGTTGACCACAGGGCAATTTGTTGCCCTGGTTTACTATAGCCGATTCCATATTTTTGATCGCCAAAAAGGGGATGACCGATCGCGGCAAATTGAACCCTAATTTGGTGGGAACGACCGGTTTGTAAATGTATCTGTACCAAACTCAATCCATCCGCAGTATGGATAATTTCATAATCTAAAACTGCTTCTTTAGCCCCCGCTACAGAGGCATCAACCACTGCGACCTTATTTGCCTTGCTATCTTTTAAAAGAAAGTGCCGTAAGGTATCTTTCTTTTTTTGGAGAATTCCATAGACCACTGCCCGATAGGTTTTTTTAAATTCCCCATTCCGAATTTGAGCGGACAAACGGGCAGCCGCCTTCGAGGTTTTGGCAAATATCATAACTCCGCCCACCGGACGATCTAAACGATGCACCAAGCCCAGATAAACCTGACCTGGTTTTTCATACCGATATTTTAAATCATTTTTCAAAATGGATAACAGATCGGGATCTCTTGATTCATCGGCTTGGGAAGGAGTATTCACCGGTTTTTCCACAACCAGCAAATGGTTGTCCTCAAAGAGAATCTTCGGAACCACTGGACTCATTGCCCAGCCTCCCAGCGCCCGGCGGCGCCGCAGGGAAGCGTTATCCCAGAGGCAGTTACCGGTAACCCGACTTCCTCAGCAGACGCTTTGCCTCCAAATTTACGAGACACCGTCAATGCCAAAATATTTTTTAAAACTGTAGGAGCAAGGCCGGTGGTATAAGAATTAATAACAAAGAAAAGGGGATCGGGAGCCATTACATCAATACATTCCGATACCAAATTGTAAATTTCATCTTCAATCTTCCATACTTCTCCGTTTGGACCTCGTCCAAACGATGGGGGATCCATAATAATACCTTCATATTGACGTCCACGCCGTTTTTCGCGCTGTACAAATTTCAAGACATCATCAACAATAAACCGCACCGGCCGGTCACTCATCCCTGAAAGCAGCAGATTTTCTTTCGCCAGCGCAACCATTCCTTTAGCCGCATCAATATGGCAAACTGCAGCTCCTGCTCTAGATGCGGCCACTGTAGCTCCGCCCGAATAGGCAAATAAATTTAAAACTTTAATTTCCCTGGCAGCCCCTTTAATGAGCCGGCTAAACCAGTCCCAATTGGCGGCCTGTTCAGGAAAAAGCCCGGTATGCTTAAAGCCCATCGGTTTTATGTAGAAAGCTAAATCTTGATAATGAACAACCCAGCGTTCCGGCAGTTGCTTCCGCACTTCCCAATTGCCACCGCCACTGCTGCTTCTATGATAATAAGCGTGATAATTCTCCCACGCCTCACTCTTTTCGGTCACCGGCCAAATAACTTGGGGATCGGGGCGCCTTAGAATATACTTTCCCCAACGTTCCAAACGTTCTCCATTTCCGGTATCCATTAACTCATAATCTGTCCAGCCCTCCGCGATAAACATCCCGAGTTCCTCCATCGCCGCGTATCGTTAATTTTTCTACTATCGCATGATTCTATCATTACCAATTCTCATCGTCAATCTCGCGCCCACAAAAATACTTGAAATGTCGTGTTAAAAAAGGAATCTCCTAAAAAATGTCGAATAAAAATTTATTCGTTTACAATTTCGTTATTCGGAGGAAGATTATGGCACAAAAAAAAGATATCAAATTAGACTTGCGCGCAGAACCCGACGTTATCACAAAATCAATCGGTAAGTTTTCACTCATCTGCTGGATTTTAACTCTTGTCGCGATCGTCATCGCCTGCCTAGCTATGCCGGCTGTTCGCAATTTTCTCAGTACTAGTTTCAGTCTTAATCTAAAACCAGCGTGGAGCAAAATACTATATCATATTGATTTTTACATTTTAACTGTAATTTTTGTCATTAGTGGCCTCGGTCTCTTTTTAAATTCAATCCGCCATCGGAGACGCACCGACAAATATGATCCTTCATTGGTGTATTTTTTAATCTTATCCGCTTTATGTATGATCGGATATCTGATATTCTTTCAAAAAATACTATAATCAAAAAGGCT
>DNPQ01000162.1 GCA_003501335.1 Bacillota bacterium | reverse complement strand
CGCGTCGGGGTTAAAAATGTGCACCTGCCGTTGGAAATCCGGATGAAAAATGGCGGTTATCAGCATGTTCAAGGCAATGTAACCGTCTCGGTGAGCCTGGCCCACCAATTTAAAGGGACTCATATGAGCCGGTTTATGGAGCTTTTGACGGCCTGGAGCGAAAAACCTATTGCCGGCAAAGAAATCCGTCAATTGCTGGCGGAGCTTTGCGCCAGTCTGGATGCATCGGCCGCCGAGATTGATTTAAAATTCCGTTATTTTTTGCCGCTGGCAGCGCCCATTAGCGGAACGGTCGGCTATCTGGATTACCTGGGCGAGTTTTCCGGCCATCTGCGGTTACCGGATAATTCATTTGACTACCGCTTAGGCGCCGAAATTCCGGTGATGTCCCTTTGCCCTTGCAGCAAGGAGATTTCGGAGTATGGCGCCCATAATCAAAGGGCCGTCATCCGCAGTTTGGTCAAGTTTGAATATCCCGGTAAGATCCTCTGGCTGGAGGACCTGGTGGAAATGTTGCGGGTCCAGGGAAGCTGCCCGGTTTACCCGGTGTTAAAACGGGATGATGAAAAATATGTCACCGAAACGGCGTATCAAAACCCTAAATTTGTGGAAGACATTTTAAGGGATTCGGTGATCGCCCTGCGTTCGGAAGCCCGTATAGAATGGTTTCAAGTGGAAGTGGAAAGCTTTGAGTCCATTCACAATCATAGCGCCTTCGCTTCGCATGTGGAGCAATCAGACAAATTTTAAGATGAATAAACCCATAGGCTCAACTACAAACATACAGATATTGCTAAATTGAATAATCTTTACTATACTTAAATAAACGGATTATCGGTAGGTGACTGCGATGACCCATGATCAACAGATTCAGTCCTTAAAGCAGCAAATTGTTGAACAATATGAGCCGGAACAAATATTCTTATTTGGTAGCTGTGCGAAAGGAATACCTCGCGGAAACAGTGATATCGACCTTTGCATCATTAAGAATGTCCAAAATCCTCGTCAATTTAAAATCGATTTACAATTAAATCTCAGATCTGAAGCATCGCTGGATATTGTGATTTATTCCCCCAAAAATTGGGCTCGGTTTTCTGAAGATAGCGGCAGCTTTGCTTACCTTATTAAAAACCGGGGGGTTTTATTGTATGGTTGATAGTCAGCGACATCTGGATTGGCTGGCAATGGCTAAAAAAGATTTCCATGCAGCCCAAGTTTTGTTTGAGCATAATATTGACAATTCTTTGGTTTGTTTCCATTGTCAGCAAGCCATTGAAAAATACCTAAAAGGCTATTTATTAAAAAATAGTAAGCTGCTTTGTGAAGGTCATGGATTGATTAAACTTTGTAAAATGTGCGAACAGTTTAATGAACATTTTCAAATTTACTTAAAGGATGTCGCTTTTATTAATGAGTATTATATTGAGACAAGATACCCTGCAGACGAGCCGTTAATAATTCCCGATGAAGATACACGGGAATGTATTGCCATCACTGAAAAGATCCTTCATTTTATTGATGAAATAATTTAGGTTACACCAATCTTTAAATTTTTATTATTCGTGCTTGATTAAGTTTTATTTCCTATATTCTCTGTTTCCATCCCGCAAATCTCCCGATAATCACAATACTCGCACCGTTCTCCCTTGCCATAATCCTGCCACTGATGGTGTTCCGTAATAAACCGGATAATATTTTGCACCTCTTGTTTGGTTTGGGCAAGCGCCGCTTCGTCCAGTGGAACGGCCACGGTCTGATTGGGATAGATAAAATAAAGCAAAGCCTCTTCGGGTAACCGTCCCCACAAAGTCTGAATAGCCAATGCATAAAGCTGCAACTGCCAAAAATAAGGTCTGGCCTTAGCGGCGGCTTGATGAGCGGCAATCCGGTGCGATTTGTAATCAACCAGTGTCAGGCGGTGATCTGGTGACTGGAGTAACCGGTCAAAACGGCCTTCCACCTTTTGATGCTCCGCCAATTTAAGAATAAAAGGCACTTCATCCCAATGCTTTCCCTGTTCTCCGGTAAATGGGCTATGACGGAAATTTTGCCACATCTGCACTAAATCTGCTTTTAAACGCTGAGTCTCCGGTTCATTCTGTTCCTTAAAGGTCTGTTGCCATAAATTTTCCGGCCACTCGATGGCTCCGGCTTGAAAAACCTGATGTAAAAAGCTTCCTATTTTCGCTCCCAAATTATCACTGGAAGTACTTGCGATTTCAGCTTCATCCAATCCGCTTCCCGGCCCTTTAACCTGGAGACCGGCGCGGTACTGCCAAAAATAACGGCGGGGGCAATCCTTAAATACCAATAATTCAGTGACTTTAAACGTTTTTCCAGTTGTTCCCGGCGCCAGCAAAGTAACGGCCGTTTCTTGCCGGGCCTCTTCAGGCAATATTGTAGAGAGCTCCCCGATATTTTCAGCCAAGAAACTGCTTTTAGGGGGTTGCGCTTGAAGAAAGGACACTTCCCGGGTAATCTTAATCCGGCTCCCCTGATAATCCAAGATCGGCTGGGTCGTATCGAGCGGTATCAATAATTCGAACCACTTCATCCAGTTATAAGCGGTTTCAAGGGTCTGGCCTTTACTGCGATTGCATCCTGAGCCCGCCATGATCAATTGTTGTTTGGCCCGGGTTAATGCTACGTATAACACCCGCTTTAATTCCGACAGTTCTTCCTTCCTGTCCAAGGCCCGGATTTTCTCCCAAAGAGAGGACGGGAAACTTTCCCCTTCACCCAAACGGATACTCAAACCCAGTCCGGCTGCCTTATGAAAGGCCATTTTCCCCTGGCCGGACAGGATAAACTGGCGGTCCAGGTCCGGCAAGATCACCACTGGAAACTCCAGTCCCTTGGCCCGGTGAATCGTCATCAAACGGACGGCATTGCCGGTCTCAGCCTGGGTTTGGGCCTCACCCTCCACCACTTCAGCCTCTTCAAGCTTCTCAATAAATTCCAAAAAACGGCGCAAATCATTAAAACCCTTACTGGTGAACTCATCGGCTTTTTCGAGCAGCTTGTCCAGATTGGCGAGACGTTGTCCGGCATGAGGCATGCTCCAAAGCACCTCCCGGTAGTTACTGCTCTGTAAAGCCGTCCGGATGATGGTCGCAATGGTCAGATACTCCCGGTTTTGCTGCAAATACCGAATCAACCTGCGAAATTGTTCTAAGCGGAATCTTTCGGCAGCGGGAATGATCTCGGAGAATTCCTCCGCTCCGTAAAACCGTTCTATCAGATCATGGCCTTCACTGAGCCACAATAAACTTTCCGCCGATAAGCTGACATACGGTGAGTTTAACAATCCGAGGAGCGCTACCCCATGATAGCTTTGCTCGACCAGTCGCAATAAGTTGAGTTGATCCCGGACCTCAGGCCGGTGATAAAATCCCCCTCCGCTGGCCGTGTAATAAGGAATCGCCTTTTTTTGCAAAGCCTGTTGATAAAGTTGCATCGAGGTACTGGCGCGAAAGAGAATGACAATATCACTATATTTTAGGCTTTGGTCGCCAAACTGCACCAACTCGGCAATCCGCTCGGCCACCATCCGGGCCTCGGCATCCCGGTCCTGACTGCCGGTAAGTAAAAATTCAATAGAACCGTCCTGCTCCTGACCGGACGCTTCCAAAGTCTGATATTCGAAGATCTCACCCTGGAATAATTCCTTGAAAAAAGAATTTACAAAGTGAATAATCGCCGGCTTGGAACGGTAATTTTGGGTTAGCGGAATGATTTTCCCTTGACGAGCCAGTAACTGCTTGGCAAAATCCTCAATCAAATCCGCTTCGGCGCCCCGGAACCGGTAAATCGATTGCTTGATATCGCCAACCACCATCAACCGGCCCTGGTTATGGCCCACTCCCAACAGTAAATTGACTATCTCCGATTGTAGGCTGTTGGTGTCTTGAAATTCATCGACGAGCAGATATTTGATTTCCCGCTGGGTCTCTGCCAAAATCTCCGGCTCAGCCTGTAGAAGATCCCGCACCAGTCTGATTTGGTCGGTAAAATCCATCAAGCCAAGTTCCTTTTTCAAGTTACCGTAGGTGGTATCGATTTGGTTCAGTAAAGAGCCAAGGGCAGCTGTCCGCAGCAACGCTTCCTGATCAACCCATTTACGGCAATAGGCGTCAATCATTTCATGAATGGCAATGACCCGATCTTTAATGGTATTGGGCACCGTTTTCGGAAGCCCTTTCTTAAACCGGAGCAACGTGCTGATCATAATGTCCGGCGAGGGATCATTGCTCAACAGGTCGCGCTGACTTCGGTATTCGCTCCGAAATGCCTCAATGATTTCGGTTGCTTTTTCCGTTAGCTTGATAGTCTGGCAAAAATCTAAGAATTCAAGGATTTCTTCATCAATATGACGAAACTCCCAGGGAACTTGGCGGACCGACTCCTCTAAATCATGAATGCTTGCTTGAATGATAGGATCAAAATGATGGCCGCTTTCCCGAATCCGCCGATAAATATCGGCCAAACTACGGATAAAAGCATCCCAACCGCAATCCAGCACCAGCTTGGTAAGGGTCTGACTATCTAAAGTTTCGTCATGAAAATTTTTTACTAGCGACTGTTCAATGGCCTGATTTAAGTAGATGGTCTCTTCCCCGTCGCCCAGGATGGTCGTCACCGGAGCCAGGCCGATATCTAACGGATGTTCATGGAGCATACCCAAACAGAAACTATGAAAAGTAGTTATCCGGGCACTCTCCAGGGCCCGTAACTGATTATTCCAAAAATCTTTTTCCCCTGTATCGGAACTTTCCAGTGTATGACTAAGGATTTCCTGCTGAATACGGCTCCGCATTTCGGCAGCCGCTTTTTTGGTAAAAGTAATGGCTACGATCTCCCCTACAGTTGCCCGGTGCTCTTCCAGCAATCGCAAATATTTATTTGTAAGTACACTGGTTTTGCCGGTACCAGCGCCCGCAGCGACCAGTAAATCATTATCAAATTCAGCAACTGCTTTTGCTTGTTGCTCATTCAGCGGATGTTTCATCGGTTCTTTCGACCTTCCTTTCATCGCGACGGCAACAGCTTTGAAACTCGCAAAAGACCGGACAATCCCCACTCGTCGGGAAAAAATCGCCGTTGCGGATAGCCCGGACAGAGTCGGCCAGTGAATTCTTTACTGTGCTTAACCAAGCTTGCCACTCTTTCTCATCCAGCAGACATTTCCCACTGATATCCATCCGTAAGCGATTCTGATGCCATACCCCACCCCGGCTGCGGGATGGTTCTTTCAATCCCAGATAACTGCCACCCACCGCTTTGCCTTCCCCAAAATATAAAGCCTCCAGCGCCAGTAAATAGACGGGGATTTGGAAATAATCAGCTTGAAGGATGTCTTTGGTAGCGGGACCCCGTCCTGATTTGTAATCATAGACCACAAAATTTCCATCTGAATCGGCATCAATCCGGTCGACCTTTCCCCAAATTTGAACCAGAACGTCTTCAACTTCCAACTGATAAGGACGATCCAGGGAAGCCGGATCAAAATCGCCACGGATCAAACCAAAACCGAATTCCAAAAAATTGATCATAAAACGGCCGTTCGACTTTTCAGCCCAATCCAGCTCGGTTTGGAGCCAATGTTGTAAGGTCCCCCAAATTTGGGTTTCCTGTAATCGAAGCACCAGTTTAACAAGGTCATTGGCGGCATTTTGCAGCCATTCCCGGTAAAAATCGCGGAAACAATCCCTCAAAATCTTTTGATATTCCGGATCACGCTCCGGCGATAAGCTTTGACCCCGATAGGCTTCGGCGAATTCCTGCAATACTTGATGATACAGATTTCCCAAATCTAAATTATCCGGCAACATCTGAGGACGAAGGAAAGGTTTGATCTTCAATAATTGTTTCAGAAAAAACCGGTAAGGGCAGGAATGATATTCTTCTAAAGAAGTAATTGCAAAAATATGTTCATCACCGAATATTTGGGCGACCCTTTGACGAGATTCGGGCTTCCCAAATAATGAATTTTCACCCGTTCGCCAGTTCACTTCCTGCCACATTTGCTGTGCCAACTGTTGATACACAGGCTTTTGGAGTAACTCCAGGCAGTCCGATTTTTCCAGTTCAGGAATCTCTGAGGTGGCAGCCATCAGATGAGCAGCCAGATAACTTCCCTGCTCCATCTCTGAGTAACACTCCGTCAAACTATGGGGAGGTTCCAGCGCCATCGGATAGGATCGGGCATACTTTAATAAATCAGGCCAGGATTGCCAAATGTCCTCCAGAAATGATGACGGATTCAGGGGCTGTCCGGCATTATCCTGCGTTTGACAGACAAGGTACAACTTTTTCCTGGCAGTTTGCAGCGCCCAATAAAAAGCCATTTTCTCCTTGGTTTGATACTCTTCCCCGGTCTCAAGCTCAACCCCTGTCTTTTTTAATTCGAGCCGTTCCCGCAAATGGATTTTCCAGTCATTAATATAGTAACGGGGAAAAGAACCTTGCTCAAGGCCGGTGATAAAAACAAATTGCGCTGCAAGACCCCGGACTTCCTGAGGAACCATCACTTTTACAAAGGCTTCCAAAGGAGACTTGGGTTTGATTTCACACATCGTCAATAAGCCGGCCCAGAAATTACGAAAATCGGAAAGGCTCATTTCCTTTGTCAATGAAGGCAATGAATCCACAAAGGCAATCGCTTCTTC
>DNPQ01000519.1 GCA_003501335.1 Bacillota bacterium | reverse complement strand
ACCCGGACATTGTAATTAAAAAGTTTCTAACCCATTTGCCGGCCCGTTTTGAGGTTGCTGGTGGACCTATTGAATTTAATGGAGTGATCTTGGAGGTCGATGAGGCAGGAACTACAACTTCGATTCGCAGGGTGCGCAAGACAATCATCAATTGAATTAACGTTTGGAAGACCTGGTTATGTAACGTAAGGAAGGAGATTCTGATTTCTTTCCATGAAAGGGAATGACTTGGCTATAATTACTTAAAGGAAAAAGACCATAAAACCAGAAAAATTAGTTTCGTAATAACCTAGCAGCCAATATCGCAGCAAACATCACAGCTTCTTGGTATTACAATTACACTGATATATTCATCAGGAGGGATATCATGGAACTGATCGGAAAAAATATTCGGTTGCGCCCACTACAAAAAAGTGATTTGTCGAAAATGGTTTTATGGAACATTGATGCGGAATTGCAGAATTTTGTCGATTGCACCTTACCTGATAATCTTTTTCATTTAGAACGATGGTATCATGAAAATGTTCCGGACCGCCATTATCAAATTTTTGCCATTGAAACCGTGGAAGGTTGTCTAATTGGGGATATGGAATTGGACCATATTTGTTGGAGCAAGAGGGAAACCGAATTGCGGATTCGAATTGGGGAGAAAGAGTTTTGGGGGAAGGGACTTGGGACTGAGGCTGTAAGTTTAGTTTTAAATTATATGTTTCAAGCCAAGAATTTTTTCCGGGTTTATTTGCGTGTTTATGATTTTAATCAGCGGGCCATTCATTGCTATCTTAAAAATGGTTTTCGACCGATTGGGTTATTACACAGAGCGGAAAAAGATTGGAAAGATATTATACTAATGGAGATTAAAGGAACTTGGTATCAGAGAATCAGTCGGAAAATAGCTGGATGATAATGAAAAATAATAAATTGTCATAAAATTTTTTCTTCTTCTACCTTTCCTTTTAGTTCCATATCCCGCTTTCAACGGGAAGTTAACAGAAGAGGAATTGGCCCTCTCCCGTCGAAATAATTAAAGCATTTTTTTCTAAGGAGGGGGCACTATGCCAAAGGTAAAGATAGTCATCGCAGATAATAATCATGAGTTATGTAATACATTAGCTGAATTGATAGAATTTCAAGAAGATATGGAATTGGTAGGAGCCGCATATGACGGGCTTGAGGCATTAAAGGTGGTTGAAAATACCAAACCGGAAGTGCTGATTCTTGACATCACTATGCCGTATCTAGACGGTATCGGGGTTTTAGAAAGACTGGCAGATTTTTCTGAACGGCCGATTGTCATTGTGCTTACAGCATTTGAACAAGAGGCCATGATTCAGCGGCTTACAAGCCTTGGTGCTACTTATTATATGGTTAAACCATTTGATGCCAATAATTTGTTCGAAAGGATTCGGCAGTTTACTGTTAATAAGGGTAATTTAAATCGTGCAAGCCGGGTTCAGGATGAACATAGTACCTATACTATGCCGATTCGACGTGAAAAATCCGCCAATGAATTAGAACTTGAGGTCAGTAAATTATTTCATGAAATGGGAATACCGGCCCATTTCCGTGGATATGCTTATTTAAGAGATGCGATTATAATCGCCACGAAAGAGGTAGAGGTTTTGGGAAATATTACCAAGAATCTCTATCCCCGGATTGCTGAGAAATACCAATCGACCCCCAGCGGCGTGGAATCGGCAATAAGGCATACCATTGAAATCGGTTGGGAAAGAGGTAATACTGATTTTATGGAAGATTTTTTTGGATTTGAAAATCAGAAAAACCGTTTTCCTACTTCGGCTTCGTTTATAGCTAAAATAGCTGATAAATTACGTTTGGAAGAAAAAGCAGGTTGAGGGAACTTTAAGAAGGGTCCCTATATGAAGATAGCTGACAAAATCAAAAAAGATATACAATATATAACAGCATTGGGAGAAATGAAAAAATTTTATATATTGTATATCTTTATCATTTACTTTTGTTTTAAGACTTAGCGAAGATCCTTTTAAAAGGTTTTTTAAGCTTGTTAGGGATAGAGAGGTAATCAGGGGAATTTGAATATTAAGGGTTTATATTTAGAGGAAGTTCAAGATTATTTTTATTCGTTGGATCTGCCAAAATACCGGGCTCTCCAGGTTTATACATGGATGTATCAAAAGCAGGCCCTGGATTGGGAAGAAATGACCGATCTTCCTAAAAAAATGCGTCAACTTTTTCAGCAGCAGGGAATCACGATTGGTTCGTTAAAACCGAGGGATCAAATTCATGATAGCGACGGTACTATCAAATATCTTTTCGAGCTGGAAGATGGGAACACGATTGAAAGCGTTTTTATACCGGAAGAAGACCGTCAAACGGTGTGTATTTCAACCCAGGTTGGTTGTGGTATGAATTGTAGATTTTGCGCTACCGGTAAAAATGGCTTGATGCGAAATTTAACTGCTGCAGAAATCGTTGATCAGCCTCTTCAAATGGCCCGCTTGACCGGCGAGAAAATTAATAACATCGTGGTAATGGGTCAAGGAGAACCCCTGGTGAATTATGATGCAACATTAAAAGCAATTAAGTTAATCAACGATTCCAAAGGAATGGGTATTGGAGCCCGCCATATTACAATATCGACTTGCGGGATTATTCCTGGTATCCTCAAACTGGCTAAGGAGCCTCTTCAAATTAATTTAGCAGTTTCACTTCATGCAGCGAGCGATGAATTGAGGGAACAATTGATGCCTATTGCCAAGCAATATCCTTTGGCTGAATTGATGGCGGCTATTCGTGAATATATTGAACATACAAACAGACGTGTTACTTTTGAGTACACAATGATTGACGGTGTAAATGACCGTCCTCAAGATGC
>DNPQ01000063.1:2753-3106 GCA_003501335.1 Bacillota bacterium | reverse complement strand
TCAGGGGGAGAACCGACTGTAAGAGATGATTTGCCTGAAATCATTAAAATGGCAAAGAAAATGGGTTTTCCATATATCCAGTTAAATACCAACGGGCTTCGTTTAGCTGGGGAACCCGGATATGCCAAAATACTAAAGGAAGCCGGATTATCTTCGGTTTTTATGCAGTTTGACGGAACGAAAGATGAGATATACCGACAGCTCCGAGGGCGAAATCTTTTTGCCGTGAAAGAAAACGCCATTAAAAACTGCGCTGATAATAACCTTGGAATTGTGCTGGTACCTACCATTGTTCCAGAGGTTAACGTGGATAATATTGGAGAAATCATTCGGTTTGGATTGTCAAAAGCTCC
>DNPQ01000063.1:0-2409 GCA_003501335.1 Bacillota bacterium | reverse complement strand
ATAACTTTACCCGAGGTATTAAGGGAAATTGAAAGTCAGAGCGGTGGTCAATTCAAGGTTGAACATTTTGCGCCCTCAGGTTGTGACCATGCACGCTGCGGGTTTCATGGGGATTTTGTAGTAATGCCGGATAGCAGTATAAAACCGTTGACAGCAAAAAAACAGGCAGGTTGCTGCTGCAGACAAAATGATTCTTCGGGAGTTGAAAAAAACCGGAATTTTGTAGCCCGAAGATGGGTAAGAGATAGTTTGCAAAAAAATCAAAGCATGAATCAATCCGGCCGGGAAATGAATGAATTGGATATCTTTCTCGCCCGAGTCAAATCCCATGGTTTTACTATTACCGGAATGGCTTTTCAGGATTGCTGGAACATTGATCTTGAAAGGCTGCGGGAATGCAGTTTACATGTATTAAGTCCCGAGGGTAAGATCATTCCCTTCTGCGCCTATAACATCAGTAGTAGCGAGGGTAAATCACTTTACAGGAAAAATGTTAAGCTGTCTTAAAGGGGAGTTAATCATGAAGGTGACGCCGCTTGAAGATTGGATTATTGGCAAATCAGGAATCAAGGAGAAGAAACCGAAGCTTCTTGCGGAGTACCAACTGGACAAGATCAGAGAGACCTTGGATTATGCAAAGAGAAATAGCAGGTTTTATGGCGAAAGATTAGGCAGTATCAATGAGGATCAGATTAACTCTTTGGAAGATTTTAAAAATATTCCCTTTACCTATCCATATCATATAAGGCAAAATCCGTTAGACTTCTTGTGCCTGCCGCAGAGAGAAATCAAAAGAATCGTTACCCTAAAAAGTTCAGGAACAAGCGGAGCAGAAAAAAGAATCTATTTTTCAGAACAGGATTTAAACCTGACCATTGATTTTTTTAAAGTTGGAATGAGTTGTTTAATTGACAAAAACGACCGGGTTATGGTTCTCCTTCCCGGCAATACCTACGGCAGTATAGGGGATTTGCTAAAAAGAGCTCTGGAAATATCAAAGGTACCATGCTTTATCCACGGCGTTATGGTTGATCCGGAACAAACAGCCAAAGATATTATTGAAAATGAGATAACCTGTCTGGTTGGAATTCCCATGCAGGTGTTATATTTGAGTAAGTTAAAAATGGATGTATTCAAAAGCAGGATAAAGAAAGTTCTTTTGAGCACAGATTATGTGCCTGATGTTTTAATTTACGAATTGACACATCAATATGGATGTAAGGTCTTCACACATTATGGAATGACAGAGATGGGTTACGGCGGAGGCGTGGAGTGTGAAGCCCTGGATGGGTATCATTTGAGAGAGGCCGATTTATACTTTGAAGTTGTAAATCCTGATACAGGCGAAGCAGTTCAAGACGGACAATCAGGTGAAGTGGTATTTACAACCCTTACAAGGTATGCAATGCCTTTCATAAGATACCGAACCGGTGATATGGCTTCCTTCTCTTCAGACCCCTGTGGCTGTGGTACTTTTTTAAAAACAATGAAAAAAGTTTTGGGGAGAATCGATAATAAGGTAATAATCGGTGAGAATAAGTTTTTATATGTATGGGAACTGGATGAAGCGATATTAAAATTTAAGGAAGTTTTGGATTATAAAGCCTGTATTACGGATGAAAACCTTCTTAAAATTGAAATTAAATCTGATCATCAATCCATTCGAAATGATATTGAACAGAGTATTCAAACATTATTGTATCAAAAGCTTGGGTATGGGTACAAAATGAAGCTTGCTGTCATTGCCGATACTGACAGCAAGCCGGAAAAAATAACGAATAGTATGGTAAAAAGAAAGATTAGCGATTTTAGGGGAGCTGGAATATGAAAAATACCAGCATTGCAACTATTATTGTATCCGGCGGCTATTCTTCAAGAATGGGTAGTTTTAAGCCGTTTTTGAAATTTGGGGAAAGATCAGCAATCGAAATGATTGTTGATACTTATCAAAGCTCTGGAATTAATAATATTATCGTTGTGGTAGGTTATAAAGGCAATGAAGTCGCAGAAAAGCTGAGGGACTCGGGCGTCCTATGCATCCAAAATGAAAACTATGCAGAAGGAATGTTTACCTCGATAATTAAAGGTGTTAAAGCTCTGGATGCGAACGTTTCAGCATTTTTTATGCAGCCGGTCGATATTCCTCTTGTAAAGAAGTATACGATCGAGGTACTGAAAAACAAGTATCTGGAAAACGGTAAAGGTATCATTTACCCTGCTTTTTGCGGCAGGATGGGACATCCTCCGTTGATAGATTGCAAGTATAAAGAGGCAATTTTAAGGAGCAACGGGGAAGGCGGACTGAAGAGAATTTTAAAAGAATATTCTGGTGATTCAATAGATACACCTGTTTTTGACAAGGCCATACTCATGGATATGGATACCAAAGAAGACTATGAAAAACTGCTT
>DNPQ01000358.1:755-5088 GCA_003501335.1 Bacillota bacterium | reverse complement strand
ATATTATCTAATTCAAGAATTCATCTGTCTTGAACTGTAAAAAAAAACTCAACCCTTTTGAATGAGTGAATCACCCGTCATTTCCGACGGTTTTGCGATACCTAACAATTGCAATAAAGTTGGAGCCAAATCAGCCAAAATTCCATCACGAACCTTAACGCTTTCACCGGCGCCAACTATAATCACCGGGACCGGAAAAGTGGTATGGGCAGTAAAAGGCTCTTTTGTTTGATAATCAACCATTTTCTCCGCATTACCGTGATCAGCCGTAATAATGACTGCACCACCTTTGGCCAAGATCGCCGGTACTACTTTTGACAGACAATGATCGACTGTTTCAACAGCCTTCTGGGCGGCTGCAAAAATACCAGTATGACCAACCATATCGCAATTAGCATAATTCATGATGATGGCATCAAACTTATCTTTCTGGATCTCAGCGAGTACGGCATCGGTAACTTCCAGGGCACTCATTTCCGGTTTCAAATCATAGGTAGCGACTTTCGGAGAAGGAATCAAGACGCGTTCCTCCAGGGGGTATGGCTGTTCCACACCGCCATTGAAAAAAAATGTCACATGAGCATATTTTTCAGTCTCAGCAATTCTTAATTCTTTCATTCCGTTTTTGCCCAAAACTTCTGCTAAAATATTCTGCAATTTTGCTTCAGGCGGAAAAATTAAAGGTACATCTAAAGTCTCGTCATATTGCGTCATACAAGCAAAATGGGGCTGTAAGAAACCCGTGCGACGCTTAAATCCATCAAAATTAGGATCTACAAAAACCCTGGCAATTTCGCGAGCCCGATCCGGCCGAAAATTAAAGAAAATAACTGGATCGCCGGCTTTGATACTAGCAAGCGGCTTGCCGTTTTTCATAATAACTGTTGGTAAAACAAATTCATCGGTAACCTCTTTAGCATAGGAATTGGTGACAGCCTCTATTGCCGAATCCGCAGTTTCTCCTTCACCATATACCATTGCCGCATAAGCCTTTTCAACCCGTTCCCATCGCTTATCACGATCCATTCCGTAATAGCGCCCACCAACAGTCGCGACTTTTCCAATTCCTTTTTCTTGGCATACTTTCTCTAATTTCTCCAAGTACTCCTTGGCACTGGAAGGGGGAGTGTCACGGCCATCTAAAAATGCATGAATATAAACTTCTTTGACACCGAGTTCTTTAGCCAATTGAAGAATACCGTATAAATGCTCAGTATGACTATGTACCCCGCCTGGTGAGACTAAACCCATCAGATGGAGAGGACGGTTTTCTTTCACCGCATATTGGATCAAGTCCAAAAAAACCTGATTTTTTTTAAGTTCACCTTCACGAAGAGCTTTTGAAATCCTCACCAAACTTTGATACACAACCCGTCCGGCACCGATATTCAAATGTCCGACTTCCGATGTACCCATTTGTCCTTCCGGCAATCCAACGGCCTCACCGGATGTTAATAAGGTTGCCGAAGGATACTTGGCAAATAAACTTTTTAAAAAAGGGGTATTGGCGTGCTTAATGGCATTACCATCTTCCCGCGGGTTGATCCCCCAACCATCTAAAATGATGAGTGCGGCAGGTCTGTAACTCATAAAATCCACCCCTTATCCGTAGTTGAATTCCTCTACAAGCCATGTTCCATTACAAGTATGCAGCACGGCTTGCAGATTAATTAATAATGAATCAGTTTTAAGAAAGAATCTATTTCTAAGCTTGCACCACCAACCAAAGCACCGTCTATCTCCGGTTGACTCATATACTCTTTAATATTTTCGGGTTTTACACTTCCGCCATATTGAATCCTCATTTGTTCCGCTGTTTCTTTTCCGTATAGTTTGGCAACAGTGTTACGGATCAAACCGATGACTTGATTGGCATCGGAGGCGCTGGATGATTTTCCGGTACCGATAGCCCAAATCGGTTCATAGGCGATAACAATTGTTGGAATTGCTGAAACTTCAATCCCTTCAAAGGCCTTCTCGGTTTGTCCTTTGATTAAAGCATCAGTCTCACCGGCTTCCCGCTGAGCCAAAGTTTCGCCAACACAAATGATAGGTTTAATACCGACTGCCAATGCAGCTTTAACTTTTTGATTGACCGTGACATCGGTCTCGCCAAAATATTGGCGACGTTCAGAATGGCCGATAATAACATAATCACAGCCGACATCTTTCAACATGAGTGGTGATACTTCTCCCGTGAAAGCCCCTTTTTCTTTCCAATATAAATCTTGAGCTCCTAGACCATAAGGAGTTCCCTTGAGTAAGTCTTTCACGGTACTCAAAGCGGTAAATGGAGGACAAAAAACAATTTCAACTTCACTTTTTCCGGCAAGTTTACTTACCAATCCAGAGACAAGCTGTTTGGCTTCCGGAATGGTTTTATTCATTTTCCAATTACCCGCGATAATCGGTTTTCGCATTTACATTCACCTCGAAAATTAATAGTAGACCCGGATAAAAATATCCGGGTCTTAGAAACAATTTTGCCTTATTATTTATCGGTTAAAACGGCAATACCCGGTAATTCAATTCCCTCAAGGAACTCTAAAGAAGCTCCGCCGCCTGTGGAAACGTGGGATACTTTATCGGCAAAGCCCATTTGTTCAACAGCCGCGGCGGAATCGCCACCCCCAATAATGGTGGTACCTTTGCATTTAGTTAAAGCTTCCGCAACGGACCGTGTGCCGACAGCAAACTGTGCTACTTCAAAAACGCCCATAGGTCCATTCCAAACAACAGTTTTGGCATCGACAATGGCTTTTGAAAAAAGTTTAATCGTCTCAGGCCCAATATCCACGCCCTGCAATTCAGCGGGAATCTGATTGGACTTAACGGTTTTATTGACAGTAGGATTTTTAAAATCATCAGTGACGACCGTATCAATGGGTAACAAAAGCTGTACTCCCTTAGCTTTTGCTTTGGCCATCATTTCTTTGGCAAAGTCAACCTTTTCGGCATCAAGTAAGGATTTACCAATTTCATTTCCTTGGGCTTTCAAAAAGGTATAAGCCATACCGCCACCAATAATCAAGGTATCCACTTTTTCCAGTAAATTTTTGATAACGCCTAATTTATCAGCAACTTTGGCACCACCGAGAATGGCAACGAAAGGCCTTTCGGGTTTGGAAAGGGCTTTACCCATAATATCGATTTCTTTCTGCATTAAGTAACCGGCAACAGCGGGTTTTAAAAACTTAGCAACGCCCGCAGTTGACGCATGAGCTCGGTGAGCTGTACCAAAAGCATCATTCACATAAAGATCAGCTAACTCGGCTAACTTTTTGGCAAAGCCTTCATCATTGGCTTCTTCTTCTTTATAAAAACGTACATTTTCCAGTAACACAATTCCACCGGGATCCAAATTAGCAATTGCTTTTTTGGGCTCTTCACCAATACAGTCATTGACCTTAACAATGGATTTACCCATTAACTCGCCAAGTCTTTTGGCCATATTGTCCATTCGGTATTTATTATCCGGTCCCCCTTTGGGACGGCCAAAGTGGGAAACCAAAATAACTTTGGCGCCGCGGTCGGCCAGAGTCTTGATGGTAGGAATGGCGGCCTTAATCCGTCGATCATCGGTAATATTGCCTTTATCATCAACCGGAACATTGAAATCAACCCGGACTAAAACCCTTTTGCCCTTCACATCGATATCATTAATCGTCATTTTATTCATCAATTTAGCCAGCCTCCTCTCAAATATTACCTATTCCAAGTTCCGAGTTCAAATTTCAAGCCAAGGTCTCGCTGCTCTGCTTAACCTAAAACTTCAAATTCAATACTCGAAACTTGAAAAGGAAAATCAGTGTTTTGCCATATACATCAATAGATCAACGACCCGGTTGGAATAGCCCCACTCATTATCATACCAAGAAACAACCTTAAAGAACCGTTTTTCACCTTTCAGATTGTTTTGAAGAGTTGCTAATGAATCATAAATCGATGAACGGTTGTCATGAACAAAGTCCATGGAAACCACTTCTTCATTGGCAACACCCAAAATTCCTTTCATATAAGTATCAGCGGCTTTTTTCATCAAAGAGTCGATTTCCTCGATTGAGGTATCCCGAGTGGCCCGGAAAGTCAAATCAACAACGGAAACATCAGGGGTCGGTACCCGGAAGGACATCCCGGTTAATTTACCTTTGGTTACCGGTAATACTTCACCGACTGCCTTGGCAGCTCCGGTTGTTGAAGGAATAATGTTCATTGCCGCAGCACGGCCACCACGCCAATCCTTTTTGGAAGGACCGTCCACCGTTTTTTGGGTGGCAGTATAGGAATGGATGGTGGTCATTAAACCGGTTTCAATTCCAATACCCTCTTTTAA
>DNPQ01000358.1:0-434 GCA_003501335.1 Bacillota bacterium | reverse complement strand
ATATTATGATTTGCTTTATCATATTCATGCTCGTTAACGCCCATAACAATTGTTTTAACATCGCCTTTACCCGGAGCAGAGATAACGACTTTTTTTGCGCCTGCAGCCAAATGGCCTTTGGCCTTTTCAGAATCAGTAAACAAACCGGTTGACTCAATTACATAGTCAACACCAAGAGCTTTCCAAGGTAATTGGCTCGGATCTTTGGTGGCCATAACGCATTGAATTTTGTGGCCATTGACGATCAGGATATCATCAGTCTCCACATCGGGTTTGCTTTTGGCGGTTGCTAATTCTCCTTCAAATTTACCATGTACCGAATCATACTTGAGCTGGTAGGCAAAGTATTTAGCATCAGTACTGACATCAACGACTGCAACAACGTCAATCTCCTTTCCTAATAGTCCTTTGCCGACGAGTGCGCTAAACACAAG
>DNPQ01000541.1 GCA_003501335.1 Bacillota bacterium | reverse complement strand
TTGACATCAATCGTTTGGATAATGACATCAGGGTTGGCGGACATTAAGTAATCATGAGATACTTTTTCTTCATCGCTATAGGGCGCAATACTATAAGTCCCCGGCAAATCAACAATATTGACCAATTGGTTATTGAAATAAAACTGACCTTCCTTTTTTTCAACCGTTTTTCCGGGCCAATTCCCCACATGCAGGCTCATCCCTGTTAAAGCATTAAGCAATGAAGTTTTTCCGGTGTTGGGATTTCCGATTAATACTACATGAATCGGTTTTTGCTGACTATTCATTCGCGACCTCCACTTGGATTTGCCGTGAAATGTCATTACGTAAAGCGACCAATGTGTTGAGACAACGGAATATTTTGGGGCTTCCCAGTGGTGATTTACGAACTACCTCAATTTCAACACCTTTAATTAGACCCAAACTTTCCAAGCGTTCTTTGGTAACATGGTCGGTTTGAATCGCTTCGATGGTTCCTTTTTTGCCAATGGTGACTTGATCAAGACACTTTACCATGATGGCTCCTCCTATGATGTTTTATTTTAACGATTTTGATAATCATTATCAATCGATTGTCATAAAAACTTATTTTCCAATACAATTTTTGCAGATACCGTACAATTCCATCCGATGCCGTAGCACCTTAAATTTATTACGTTCCGCTAGTTTTTGTTGGAGTTCTTCAATCTCAGGATCACAAACCTCGGTATATTGACCGCATTTAACGCAAATAAGATGGTCATGATGCTGGTGATCGAAAAGATGCTCGTAATGGGTCACTTTATCACTAAACTTAACCTCGTTTGCAAGTCCCGCCTCACATAAAATTTTGAGAGTCCGGTAAACGGTTGCTACGCCAATTTCAGGGTTATTATGCTTAATAATCTCATATAACTCTTCTGCCGTAACATGACATTCGACGCCAAGAAAAGCATCAAGTATAATTTTGCGCTGTCCGGTAAGTTTTAAATCTTTCTTTTTTAAATACTCAGTGAGGATATCTTCTTCTTTACTGATATTCATCACTTCCTTTGATATTGATAATTATTATCAATTTCAATTTAAGTATAAACCTCCCGGACAACAAAGTCAATTCGCTAGAGTTGGTTTAATAAAAAGTTAACCAAAACTGGAATGAATGCCTATTTTGAGGGTCGATCAAAAAAAAGCCGCCTTATTTCTCAAGGCGGCTCGTTGACTTTATTCCACTATTTTTATTTTATACTTATTCCGAGAAATGTTCCTTACCTTATCCGCTAAATTTTTTGGTACGGAAACCGTTGTTGGATCACCATCACTGATAAATTTCTGAGAAGGATTTTTTGCATAATAGCTTACATAAGATTTTGGGCCCCATGCAGTATCACCAGCCTGAATCCGTTCCAGTTTGTAAGGATCAAAAGCTCTTGAAAAAGGTGAAATTGCAGGTCCCGAGCCAACTAATAAAATAGAATCATTATGATATTGAAAACCTTGGTAACTCCCATCCTGTTCTAAAATACGATTTTTAGCATGAACACCGAGGGGAAGCGCTAAAGAATGGACACGGTAGCCTGGCACATAAGACTGTACCTCTTTCACGCATAGGGCTATCTGTTTTTGGACTCCTATATCATCGGTTTTACCAAGGTTCTGATGCCAATAAGTGTGATTACCGATTTCATACCCATGAGCCGCTAGATATTCCAGCTTTTGTTTCATAAACTCTTCTTGACCAAAAAGGCGGAGTCCATGGGGTATCTCTGGTAATACATAAAAAGTAGCGGTTAAGGGAAAATCCGGATGCTGTTTTTTCAAAGATTCCATAATGCCAAGCGCACAATTGGGATCAACCAACAATTGGTTCCCTTGTTTCAAGAAACGAAATTGGCCCTGACTCGAATCATCAAAAGTGATCACAAATGGAGTTTTACCAGCCGGAACCTTTAAATTACCGCTCACTAAATCTTCCAGTGGCACTGGATAGTAGCCCTGGTCGTATAACATTTGCAAATCTTTACGAAAATTTTCCGGGGCCCGCCGCCACTCTGCTTCGGGCTCACCAATTAAGTGGTATTCTAAAATCATGATCCCACCTAATTCATTCGGTTTTATATTGTTAACGGATACCGGAAGCGTAACTTTTGAGGTTCCCTGGGCGATTTTAGAAGCTTTTTCCTGAGCGGCGATTTTCCATTTTGGAATTCCAATCAACAAAGCAACCCCTACTGCGATTAAGACAATCAATCCAATTCGTTTTGAATGCATCGTGATTTCCTTTCCGGTTTTATTTAAGTCTTGAGCATTGAAAATAAAATGCACGTTTAAAACGAAAAGTAGTTCAAGCTTTCTTCCGCCTTTCCTGCAAAAAGAAATTGGCATTTTCTTCAGGTTCGGGCGGTAAGAGGTTGCATACTTCTATTGGAACCTTGCCAGTAAAGGGGTAAAAAAATTCTTAAACAACTTTTTCCAACTCTTCAACATCAGAAATGTCAATAGCCCTGGTATGTACCGTATGAATCCAGTCATGATGATTCCGATTTAAAAAGCCCTGAATAATAATGGGAATCCACGTAAGGCTGTAAATAGGGAATATCACAAAGTACGCGACGATTTTTTTAGTGAGTTTACCCTCTGCAATCACAAAGACAATATTGATATAAGTCAAAAAGACCATTATCAAAATATATAACCAAGTTTGCTCGGTTATCATCATATGGTGATGGGCAAACATCTTGGTGCAAGATTGAACCAACCCTAGTAGCATCCCCAATCCATTGATAACAAGCAGGAAGGGCTGAATTAAATATAACGCGGCGTCAAATGATACCATATCATGATCACGGAAGGCCTTCACAAAAAGCTTTTTTGCAAAACGGCGGGCGCAATCGCTGTGTCCCTGCATCCAACGGGTCCTCTGCCGCCATGATTGCGATAATCGCAGAGGCTTTTCGTCGTAAATCACCGCTTCGTGAGCCCAGGCGACTCGCATCCCCCTTAGCACCAATTTCATGGAGAATTCGAGATCTTCTGTTAAACAAGTAGCTCCCCAGCCTGTTTCCCGCAATACTTCAGTCGACATTACAAATCCGGTTCCACCCAATGCGCAATTCAACCCAAGATAATGCCGGGGCAATTGAAATAAGCGATTACTGATCCAATAAGCAATGGAATAATTACCGGAAACCCAAGTATCGTGAGGATTCTTGCTGTCTAAATATCCCTGAATCACTTTCTGTCCCATGCATAAGTGCTTATTCATTTCTGCCAAAAAATTTGCCGATACCAGGTTGTCCGCATCTAAAATACAGATTGCATCATACTTTGTTTTTAAACTAAATAAATTTTTAAACATCCACTCCAGCGAAAAACCTTTTCCCTTTTTCACCGGATCAAATCTTTCATATACATTGACTCCAAGAGACCGGGCAACTTTGGCCGTATTATCGGTGCAATTGTCGGCGATAATGAAAATTTCATAAAGCGACTTCGGATAATTCAGCCGTTTTAAGCTATTAATGACTCCGGGCACAACCGCTTCCTCGTTACAGGCCGCAATTAAGACCGCAAATTTGGTTTCAAACGGAAATTGACTTGCCGGGGGTTCCTTTCTCTTAAACCAGCCAAATATGGAAATTACCGAATAATAAATAAAAATTCCCCATAAACCTATCTCTGTAATGAAAAGTAATAAATTAAGAGAGTATTTGATAAGCCCCCAGCTATAGTGTAAAGCCATGATGAACCTCCATTTGTCATTTAAGGCGGAAAATTATTGAAAAAAACGATACTTTCAGTCCTTAATTTAATATCAAATCTTTATTAGAGGCTTATTAGAAACGGGTTAAATTATTATAACAAATTGTTAACATCATTTCAATGGATTTAGTTTCTTTTAAGAATTGCCTTTTTGTCAAAAGCCTGCTCTTTTGTAAATGTCAATCGATTCATTTTAGAATTGAATATGGTATGATATAATATATTAAATTTTCGTTTGTCAACATCAGGAAATTTTGCTAATTTTTAATTGGAATTGAATCCTTTAACTTATGATTCTTATCTTTTTGCCGATGATTAAATAAGTTTAAAGATATAATAACGGAGATATACGATGAACATTTTTAAACGGCGTTTTTTTACCGGATTTCTTTTATTGATGATTTCTGTTGCCTCATCCATCGGTTATTGTGCTTCCCTAGACGAAGTACAAAATCAAATCATCCAAACCAATAAGAAATTAGCTGAAACCAAACAGCGGGAAAAGTCGGTAATGGGGACTCTGGTCAAAACCCAACAGGAGTTGGAGCAAATTGATCATAATTTGGCGAACTTAAATAGTAAAATCGGCAATACCGAGCAACAAATTTCCGTTATTACTTCCCAAGTCAATCAGGCTGAATCCGAGTTAAACACCGTTCAAGTTCAACTGAACGGGAAAAAAGATATCCTTAACAAGCGCTTGCGGACTCTTTACATGCACGGTTATCAAAGCTGGCTGGAATATCTCTTTAATGTCAAAGACTTTTCCGCTTTCATTACCCGGTTTGAAACTGTAAGCCGTTTTGCCAAGATTGACATCAATATGATTCAAGGCTTGCAAGATCAGCAAAGATTAATTATGGAAAAGCGTCAGGAGATCGTTCAAAAGCAGCAGGAATTGACCAGCCAAAAAACTTTGTTTGTCCAGTTAAAAGATCAAAATGCGCAAGCTTTAGGTAGCAAATTGGCTGTCACCCAAAAAAAACAGAAAGAGTTGGAAATCATCCAAGGCAGCCGTAGCCAGTTGGAAAAAGCTCTTGATGAGCAAGAACAAACCTCCAAAGAAATCGAAGCTGAAATCCGTCAATATCAAGAAAAAAATCAAACCACCCTCGGAACGGGTAAATATATCTGGCCTGTTAAAGGAGAAATTGTTCAAGGTTTCGGTTGGCGAATGCATCCCATTTTACGCAAGCGGGAATTTCATACCGGATTAGATATTGCGGTTGAGTATGGCAGACCCATTATGGCGGCGGATTCGGGAATCGTTATCTTTGCGGGGTATAATGGCGGTTATGGCAAAATGCTGCTTATTGATCACGGATCGGGCTTTTCAACTTTATATGGCCATACTTCCGTATTATTAGTCAATAAAGGGCAGACTGTAGTAAAAGGCCAGATTGTTGCCAAGGTTGGTACCACTGGATTAAGTACGGGTCCTCATTTGCATTTCGAAATTCGTAAAAACGGTACTCCTGTTAATCCCAATAATTATTTATAAAATTATGATTGCCAAACCAAAAGGACTGTCCTAAAATTATTTTTAAAACTTGAAGATATACAATCTTGTTGATTTTAAATTTCTTTTAAGACAGTCTCTTGGCTATATTACTAATTAATCAGTTAGGGCTACCGATGATTTTTCGGTCCGTTCTTTGGATTTGGTTTATACTTCTCTCTGTCTTCCCTCACGATACGGCCATTTTTATCATCAATATAAATAGACCATTTCCCAACCGGAGTCGCGATCTTTATGATATAGACATTTTGATTGTGTTGAATACTTAATACATTAGCGTCTTTATGGGAATTTATGGCAATCCGGGCAGCATCATTCTTACTAAGAACCTTGTGTTTATCCTGTTTATCATTATCTTTGGGACCCCGGTTGGCTTGTTGATCTACATGGCCCTGACCAGATCCTTTGTTACCAGTGCCATTATGACCCTCAGCATATACCGCCCCAGTTGCAATGCTAACCGATAATACAAGCCCTATCAACAACATCTTCATTAAATTTTTCATTATTCTCACCTCCTTTATTAACAATGATACCATTTACATTCAAACGTATAACCAGTAACTTAGGTATCAGACCTCTTTTTATTATAAACTATCCAATAAAAAATAAAACTGGATTCAGATTAAGAATATTTTAAATACCATTCTTCCAAAAAAATCAATCACTGATTGCTAGTTTTTTAATGTCCTGTCCACATATCCATAACCAATTTATTAAAAACCGTGTAGGACATATAGCAATAGCCCTGATCGCCCCATTCATTTCCCCAACTATTCCGGACAATTAAAATACCGCTTTTGCCTTTATCCATATAGCCGACTGCCAGCACTGCATGCCCGCCTAAGAGCTGTTCATCTTTTTTCGGCATCGGTATTTTCCCCGTTTTAGCGACTTGTTCGGATTCGAAAGATTGATAGACTTGAATCCCAAAAACCACTGGAAGTTCTTCTGACAAAGCCACTTTAAGGTTTTTTAAATCACCGATCCGGTGGTATTCACTAATTTTATACTGACCGGCATGAGCTGTTGCCTCAGCAGTAGGCATCTGGGTATATTTAGTAATATCATATGGATAATCTTTCTCCGGACAAACTCCTATCTGGGATAAAACTTTCATACCATCCCTTATCGAAGCACCACTATCTTCATTAATCGTATCTTCAAGTTTTCTTTCTTCATAATAAAGAAAAAGCCTCGAAAGTCTTACTAAATTTTGACCGACTTTGACCTCTAAATATTCTCGGAGTCCAGAGGCAATTGCATTGGCCGTACATGAACCAAGCTGCCCTTGATCGACAATGGGCGACATTTTATCGCGCAAATCCACAGTCTGTGGTAAATCACCGACCGTCTTATAAGAATGGCTCCGGTAAAAATAGTCCCGTAAATCCGGGCTATCCGGTTTCAGTAAGTACTTCCTTTTCATAAGCGATCACCTCATTAAAAATTTTACCATTTTATTTCCATAATTTCTATACTTGCTATTTATTTTATATTATAATTGTAATTCGAATTTTTTGTGATATGCAAGCTCGCAAAATAAAAAAACCCGGCTTATCGTATTCCAAAACCGGGAGCTGTTCCAACTTTTTATCAATGACTTACCATTTTAACGCCCAAAAAACGAAGAAATCAGCATAATGAATGACAATAAAATAATAAATATCACCGTAATCCAGGATATCCAGTTTTGCAGAGGCGTGTTTTTATACTCTCCCATAATAGCTTGATCATTCACAATCAAAATCATAAACGTCAGAATAATTGGAACTAAAATTCCGGCAATTTGCTGAGTCACTAAAATCAGCTTCATCAAAGAGATACCGGGAAGCAAGATCAGCAAACTGCCAAGTAAAATTAGGGTGAAATAAATTCCGAAAAATGCCGGAGCCTCTGTTACCTTATTATTAATACCGCTCTCCCAACCGAAGGCTTCACAAATGGCATAGGATGTTGATAATGGTATGATCGAAGCTGCCAAAACCGAAGCTCCAAAAAGGCCGACTCCAAACAAAACAAAGGCGTATTGACCCGCTAACGGCCTAAGAGCGGTGGCTGCATCTTGAGCACTAGTGATGGCAATACCTGCTTTATAAAGCGTGGCAGCCGTGCACACAATGATAAAGAATGAAACCGCATTGCCCCAAAAAGCGCCCAAATAAACGTCCAATTTTTCATATTTATATTCTTCTAAAGTAAGATGTTTATCCACGATGGAAGATTGTAAGTAAAATTGCATATAGGGTGTAATCGTAGTGCCGATCATTCCTATAAAAGCGAGCAAAAACCCGGTGTTCATTTTAAGAGTCGGGATTGCCATCTGTTTAAAAACAAATCCCCAATCCGGCTTGGCCAAAAATGAGGCGATAATATAACCGAAAAACACAAAAGTAAATAATAGAAAAATCTTTTCTACTTTATTATAAGAGCCCTTGGTTACCAAAAACCAAATCGCTATGGCTACTAAGGGAACGGAGATAAATTTACTAACGCCGAACAACTCCATACTGGCTGCAACTCCGGCAAAGTCCCCCAAAATAACCCCAAAATTGGCAATCAAAAGAACAATTATCGCAAAAAATGTTAATTTAACTCCAAAACGCTCCCGGATCAAATCAGATAAACCCTTACCGGTTACCACAGCCATCCGTGCATTCATCTCTTGAATCACTCCAAGACTGAATGTGATTAAAAAAAGTCCCCAAAGCATTTTGTATCCATATGAAGCTCCTACGACTGCATATGTGGCAATTCCACCCGCATCGTTCCCTGCATTGACTGTTATGAGTCCTGGGCCAATGACTCCCAAAATTAAAAATAAGTTTTTAAATCGCTTGGAAAATATATTTTTCATGATGAAGCCTCCTCAAGTTTGGGCAAAGACCCAAAATCCATATAAAAAAGGCAATAACAATCAACATGATGACGCTTTGCCTTGAGGAGAATGCGCCCCTGAATAGATAGGAAGGAAACACAGATGGTAATTTATGAATGCAGGTTTTTTTCAGCATACTTGCAAACATGATTGACCTTATTCTAACCTAGGTCAATCAAGAACATTCATAGGTTGATTAAGGCAGGAGAGGCCATATTGGGCTATAAAATTTAACCTACTACTGTCTTCTTCCACTGTCTTCACCTGCCTGCGTTTTTTGTCATTTACTTCTTTTTTAAGATACTACCGAATCTGATTGATGTCAACTTTTTGCATAAATATTTTAAACGGATTGGGTGTACCTTTAGACTCTCTCAAATTAAAAATTGGTTTCTCTAGCTTGAAACTCTCAAAAAATAAATGAAAAGTAAGGAAAAATACTTACTTTTCATTTATGAAAATCCTGACTTTCCAATTATTTAATTTATTTTATCGCATTCTATGATGCGGCATCGCTACACAGCATATTGGTCCCTGGGGCGTCATTACACATCGTCCGTGAATCGGTATCGACGGTGGAGCGCCACATCCTCCTGATGGCCGATCCATAGGCATCTGTTCCTGAGGTTCACAATGACGCGGTTCCATACAATGATCATGGTCATGACGATGATGATGGCATTTGGGCATAAAAATCTCACCTCTTTATATGAAACTTTGGGTTCTTCCCCCTTATATTTTATGAAATAACCCCGACATTGCGCTAAGGATTAAATACAATCTTGCTTCCCTGGATACCTTTTTAGTGAATTTATCATATGATAAAGCAGGAGGATGATATCATGGAAAATAAAATGAATGATCTGAAACCTTCGATCGATCAAATTATTGAATTAATAGCTGCATTAAGTAATAGTATGCGTCAGCTCAGTTTAAGCGCACTTGATTTACAAGCCTTGGCCTTAAGCAAAAAGCATCAAATTGAAAAAAAAATTGACATGGTTGATGATCTTGGTGATACTATCGACGAACTGATCCGTTTTTTAATGCGGCTTATCCCATGCTACATTGCTCAATATGACTCACGGGAGGATCATCCTTATACTCCCTCATAAAGTCCTGTCGCCAATTATCATTCATAAAAAATACTTTATTGGTTTTTGCTTTTCTCCAAGAGAGCCGTGAGGTAGAGTCCGGCTTTGCTTTATCTATTGCTGAAATATTCCATATAAAGTTAATTCTCTGACGATTAATCCTGCAAAGTCCCCTTGGTCGATCCAGTTTCGGCCGTCCAAAGATAGACGCCCCCATTCCGTATAATCTGAAAATGCCTCCTTGAAAATCAAAGCGTCCTGTATCGATAGATTCTGGTTAACAAATACCTAGTAAAGGTAGAATCGTTGGACCCAACCGCCAGAAGTGGGTCTCCGGCAATCAAATCGGTAGCGTCAAAGGGGAATTGGACCATCTTAACTGCCAATTACCGGGCCCCGTCTTCTCTTGAGTCAGTGAAAAGGGCAGGGCTATCATGGAAATGCTTACCATGAAAAAGCGAGCCTTGTTGACTCGCTTTCCATACTGTTTCGTGTTTATTTTCTTTGAATACGAATAACCCGTTATGATAGTTATAGTTAATATCCTCTGCCCTATCTCGGTCTGCAAACCCTACCTTGGGGTGTCATATAACATGAAC
>DNPQ01000054.1 GCA_003501335.1 Bacillota bacterium | reverse complement strand
CGGGCCTTTGGAAATTAAACATCATTGGCACCGCTTTCGGAATGGCGATTTTCAGTTTTATTACCATCAAATTGGGAATCTGGCTTGGCTCGCGTTATGGTTTGCGGTGGTTGGGAAACAAGGCCAATCTTGCAGCCGGTATTATACTTATCTTGATCGGAATTCATCAAATCATATGAAATACCAGATAATGGTTTCGCTGGATCTGTTTAAATAATGGGTTCCGCTTTTGACCCAAACGGTCGAGCCGGTGGTTTTTCAAAGCGATTTTACTTTATTGAAACGCATTTTGGGAAATATGCTGAAGAATGCTTTGGAGGCAACGGGAAAAAGAGGTAGGGTGTTCTTGGGTTGCAGGGCCTTCCGGCCGGAGGCCGATGCAACAACTTCAAATGAGTTTATTGAGTTTTGGGTTCGCAATCGGGGAGTCATTCCGGAACCAATGCAAAAGTAAATTTTTCAGCGATCCTTTTCCACCAAAGGGAGCGGCAGAGGCCTCGGAACTTATAGCATGAAACTTTTCGGAAAAAGATATTTGGGAGGGAAAGTGTTTTTTACCACGGATGAAAAAGAAGGGACCACTTTTGGAATCAGGCTGAAGATAGAATGCAAAAAATTTCCCTAATATTTTAAAGCCTCTTTAAATCCGATTTTTCCTACCCTAGGATGGCCACCCCCCAAATTACTCTTTATGTTGCAGAGAGAGTAAGTCGGTGACTTCCTTCACCAGCGCTTCATTAACCTTGCAAACCAAATACTTCCCTTTTTTCTCGGTGAAAATCAGTTCAGCATTGGCCAATTCTTTGAGGTGATGGGAAATGGTCGGCGCTCCGATGTTGAAATTGCCGATGATTTCAGAAATGTGGCATTCACAATCGGTCGTAAAACTGGTTTCGGTTTTTTTGACGATTTGTAGATAGAGCTCCAACCGGTTTTGATTGGAAAGGGCTTTAAAGATCTTGGCAAGTTGTTTGGTGTTCATAATATTCCTAGCTGAGAAATAGAGATTTTGATAACTGTCAAAGTAATCATAGCATAATCCGGATATTCATTCAAGCCTGTTTTCATATGCAGCCTATGCACCCGCTCAGAAAGACCACTATATTGTCATCCTATTAAGCGACAGGCAAAGGATGATAGTTTTTAAAATTCCGGTAAGTTTTTTCAATTTGTCAGAAAAGAATAACAAATGAAGGAAAAATTATAATTGAGAGGAATTTTATTATTGAATCGGATGATGCAAAAAAAAGGGAGGCACTGGGATGAAACGATATCTGGGAATTGTTTTTCTTTTGATGGTATTGATAGTATCTGTACCGGCTCTGGCGGAGAATCATGAAGATCAGTTTTGGCAAGCGGTCGGCCGGGGAGATTATTTGGCAGCCGCAAAGCTGGCGGCCGATATCGGGGCCTCGGATGCTGAATATAATTTCCTGGCCGGAGTCTGTTATCAAAATAGTTTTCGCTACCAAGAATCGAACCTTTATTTTCAAAAATTCGGCCGGTCCGGCAATCCGGATAAACTAGGGAGCCTGCTCACGGAGAGAATTAAAAAAAGCGCCGGCGACCCGCAAGTTTTGATTTTGGCTGGAATCTCCGGAATTTTAGAACCGGATTTGGGCTTTGAGGATCCCACACGCTATCTGGAACAGGCCCGGCGTAAGGTAAAAGAAAATGCTTTTATCGATAATTATCTGGGCTTTTTTAAGCTGAATCAAAATGACGATTCCGTGAAGACCAAAAAGTTGTTTTTGACCGCGATCGGTCTGAAGAAGGATTTTCCGGAAGCCTATAATAATTTGGCGGTCGCTTATGCTCACAGCGGTGATACGGAGCAGGCCGTCGGCACTTTGCTGGATTGTTTGGCCAATTGCCCCAGCTCGCCGGATAATACCTTTGCCAGCTTGGTCAATCTCACTTCGAAAGATGGGATGATTACCATTACGCCTTGCGACTTTGGTGGGAAGACGGAGACGATAGAGGCTCCGGTTATGGGCGATGAATACCGGGAAAAAATCAAAACCGCCCTTGCCCAATATCCTAATCAGCTGCTGAGGCTCACGGAATATTTCACGCAAAAAGCAAATTTTATCGAAGCGGAATCATTGCTTCAGGGATTGGAAGTTCATGACGGAACCGGTTTATATGATTATGTCAAGTTTCAAATCGCCAAATTGAAAGGAGCTCGGGAAGAGATGGAGGGCTTGGGAAACAAAATCTTAGCGGATAATGTTTTAGATTACCAGCGACTCTTTCAATGCGGCGTGGTCCTTTTTGATTCGGGGGATCCCTTGACGGCCGAAAAGTTTTTTGAGGCGACGCTTCCCAAGATCCACCCGGCGGATGAAAATTATTTGCTGCAGTGTTACTCCAATATGGGAACTTGTTATTACGCGAACAAGGAATATGACAAAGCGATCATGTATTTAAAAAAGGCCCTGGAATATTATCCGGAGGATACGATTTCCTTAATCAATTTGGGATTAGTTTACCGGGATCAAGGGGATAAAGGAAAGGCCGGGGAGTATTTCCAAAAGGCCCTGGATTCGAGTCAGGATGAACAGGAACAGGCGACGGCGGAGAAATATCTGGAAGGGTTGAAAGAGTAATTTTCTATCTTGGAAGAGGTCGCCGGGAGTTATCCATAATGGTTAAGCTAAGAACTCCATCGACTTGATTGCATACTATTTTCCGCGCCTCTGCGCGGCCTATAAAATTAGCCGCACAGAGACACGGAGATTTGTCCGGAGTGATTTCCCGAGGTTTTCAAAGCGGACGCTTTGAAAATGGGTTTCTTTTTATATTTTTACCCTCATTCCCCTCGTAACCAAAGTCATCAGGCTATCATGGGTAAATTTTCCAGAATAACCAGGTCTAAAAGAAACCTCTTATCCAACGCCTTCTTTAAAAGAAGGCTGCCTCTCCCCGGTGATCTGTTTCAATGATGATTATTCGACGGGGAGCGGTGAGCCGACTAAAACTTGGGTCTTTTTTGGGCCTTCACAGTAAGCATTCAAAAAACTTAAGTTTCAAGCTTCGTTATCCCTCGCCGTGAATCCGCTGTTCCGGGTTTCATCGCCGGAGAGGGCCGGGGTGAGGTCAAAATAGGTAATTCAGATTCTTACAAAATATGGAATCATAGCCTGATGATATTGTCCTCGGGCTCTTCACGACCACTGTAGTAGTCATGGGAATCGATGGTCGCAGTTG
>DNPQ01000620.1 GCA_003501335.1 Bacillota bacterium | reverse complement strand
GTTCAAAATCAGCAAAATAATAAAATCGAACGCAATAATTTTTTGATCAATTGGATTGGAAATATCGCTTATAAGTCTGTATCCCCCAAGTTTCCAACACTGGATCGAAATTTTACTGTAAATGAAAAATGCAATGGCTGCAATACTTGTGAAAAAGTATGCCCGGTGAAAAATATCCAAATAGCGGATGGCAAGCCCTGGTGGCAAGGCCATTGCGAACACTGCCTGGCTTGTATCCAATGGTGCCCGCAGGAAGCAATTCAATATGGGTCCGCAACAGTTCACCGTAAACGCTATCATCATCCCGAAGTGCTGGTCAAAGAACTCTATCGTTCGTTTTGATTTAAAAATTTTCCCTCCATAATCATTTTCGTTTTCCTACATTTTTAGAAAAAGAACGATTAAATGAAATAAAAAGAATTAATTTTCGGAATAAAATGCGAATTATGATTGTAAATACATTAGCAAGGCATTTTTTTGTCTTTGACTAGAACGTATGTTCTTTATATAATTCAAATTAGTTATCAATCTCAATATAGTAAATGTCGGCAGTCTCCTTGATTGGAATAAAAGCGAACCAACACTCTGCCTTAATTGAAATTGAATAGGAGGTACTAATCATGATTCATGAACTGGAGAAAATAACAAAGGCTAAAAATGTGTTATTTAAAATTGCTAAGGGAATTGATCCGCTAAGCGGAGAAACCTTGAGCGAAAATGGTTTTTTCAGTGATCCCCGGATTATCCGTTGCTTTTATTATGTGACCGAGATCTTGGACGATGTCATAAACGAAGGTCCGGATATGGATTCCCTGAAACCAAAGGAGTTTAAAATTTCCCCCGAGGAAAAAATGAGAGTGGTATTTCCTGAAGGTAAAATCGGGGTTAATGAATTTTCAAGGCAGGTGAATTTATGGATTGATCCTGCCAGAAGTAAGAAATTGACCGGTGCGGAGTTAAATAAAAGGCTCAAAAAGATGGGCATCTTAAGCGAAAAAATCTTAGAATCCGGTAAAACAAAAACCGTAACCAATGAAACATCGGCAAAATTTGGATTTGAAATGGAAAAGAGAAGTTTTCACGGTGTTGAATATGATATGGTCCTGATCAACGACGGTGGGAAAAAATATTTATTGCAAAACATTGATACGATTATGGATCACAAGCAAATTGACACTGAGATATAAAGCACCTGAATCCAACAAATCGATATAAATTTGGAAAATATGGTTGTGACGCTAATATTCAAAAAGGATTTAAACCGTGAACAATAATCCATAATTCATTGGATTCCATTGGGAAAGAGGGAGTAAGTAAAATGGAGAGCGTATACAGCATCTGTCCTGCCTATCACGGCCGGAAACTTTCACTGCGGCAAACAAAAAGGAACTCTCATTATGCATGAAATTTCCTAACTTCTCAATTTGTTTAATTCTTGGCTTTCATTCACTTCCCTGACAAATTATTATCAAAGGAAACCTTTATTAAAATCAAGAAAACGCACCTATCAATTGAATATAAAGAAAAGAGGTGCGGTTTTCGATGAAAAGATTTATTATCCCATTCTTTACACTACTCGTTTTACTTCAGCTGACCGCGGGAATCGCTTTTGGAAATTCATTTACTCTAGGGGCGGAAAACGGAACTATTTTATCTCCAGCAGGGCTTGGAGTTGAAGTAAACGGGGCCTTTCAATCCGGACAAAATCCTTCACCGCTTTATGATACCGAAATTGGTTATGGAATAACTCCTGCAGTGACGATTGTCGGTGTTTTTAAGGGGGATTTTAAAAACGGTTTTCAGGGTCAAAAATTGGTGAAGGCATTATTATGCCCGAATCGTAAGGGCAGTGGCTATACTCTTTATGGCGATTTTGATCTTGATCAATCGAAGATTTCAAGTTATGGAATTTCCTTATGGAAAGACACGCGATTTTTTTATGCATATGGCAATTTGGAATCGCGAAGCGCCACTGCAACGACCAACCAAAGCTTAGCCATTACACCGGGGATTGATCTGAAACTCGGTTCAAGGTTAAGTATGGCCGGGGAAGTGGAGTATGATCCTTCGAATTGGAGCGGTCAGGAATTTCGAGTCGGCGCCAATTATCTTTTAAGCCGTAAGATGGCTGTTAAGTTCACCTATGAGAATGGTTTGACTCACAGTAGTGAGAGTACTTTTCTCACCGGAATAACAATTGAATTATAAAGACGGATTTATTAGAAAAGAGCGTCCTAAAGGACGCTCTTTTTTTTGATTAATTTTCATAAATGTTTAGTTGCCAACCAATGATTAATCAAACAATACACTTACCGAGACATCTTGATGAATCCGGCGGATTGCATCGCCAAGCAACGGAGCCACTGATAAAACAGTAAACTTTGGCAAAGTTCTCTCAGGAGTTAAAGGGATTGTATTACAGACCACAATTTCTTTAATCGCCGGATGATTTAAGCGTTCAATAGCCGGCGGCGAAAAGATACCATGTGTTGTCAATAAATGGATTTCCGGTTTAGCACCATGTTCCAATAAAGTATCAACCACTTGCATAATACTGCCGGCAGTGTCGACCATATCATCAATAATGATCGGAGCCTTTCCTTCAACTTCACCGATGAAAAAGGTAATCTCCGCTACATTGGGGGCAGGACGACGCTTGTACATTGCACCCAAGGGCAAATCGAGTCGGGTAGCCAATTTCTCGGCCTTTTTCACACTTCCGGCATCGGGTGCGATAATTACCCCGTCATCGATTTTTTTCTGCTTGATATATTGAGCTAACATTGGCAAAGCTGTCAGATGGTCGACCGGAATATTAAAAAACCCTTGAATTGCCGGTGAATGGAGATCCATCGTAATAATTCGATCGGAACCGACGGTTGAAATAATGTCGGCTAACATCCGGGCTGTAATCGGTTCCCGGGGGGCTGATTTTTTTTCTTGCCGGGCATAACAATAGTAAGGAATCACAGTCGTAATCCGTCCAACTGAAGCTCTTTTTAAAGCATCAATCATGATCAGGAGTTCCATAATGGTATCATTGATATTGTTTACACTATTGGCAAAGGATTGCACAACAAAAACATCAGCTCCGCGGATACTTTCTTCAAATCGCACATAAATTTCGCCATTTGCAAAGCGGGAAATAT
>DNPQ01000578.1 GCA_003501335.1 Bacillota bacterium | reverse complement strand
ATTTTGGTCTTTAAAGGCGAAGCTTCTGAAGAATCTACTTCAAAAAAGTAAAATTGATCCGTCACAGGCTGTATTATTTAAGCAAAGGCTGATTCAGTTATTCGGAATTTCCGAACAACTGCCTCCGATAAGAAAACAAAGGAGCTTCTACCCAATGCCATCCATCCCCACCTTCATCACCCAATTAACTCACTACCATCTCCCTTCCGTCTTTAACCCCTGGTCCGACTATGACCCGGATTTAGACATCGGCCCTGCCGCTCCCGCCATCCGCCGCGACCAGTTGCAACAATATTTGAAACTCCGCCAGGGCCGCGCCCGTTATCTATTCCTAGCCGAAGCCGTAGGCTATCAGGGTGGCCGGTTTTCCGGCATCCCCATCACTTCGGAACGAATCCTCTTGGGTTTTCATGATCAAGTCCGGTCCGAGGATGTCATCAGCGGTCCCTGCCGGCGCACCAGCCGTCCGGACTGTCCATCCCTAAATCCCAGTGAACAGGCCAAAGGAATGGCCGAACCTACCGCCACCATCGTCTGGGGTACTCTACTGGCGCATGGTTTGAAACCGGAAGAGTTCGTCTTTTGGAACATTTTTCCCTTTCATCCGTATAAGTCGAAAAGCCCAGGAAAAACTTTAAGCAACCGCACCCCCACTGCAGCTGAACTCGCCTGCGGAGCGGAAATCTTTCATCACTTTCACGCCCTGTTCCCGGCGGTCCAAATTTTTGCCGTCGGAGCGAAAGCCAGCCAAACTTTGGCGGAACTGAACATTTTATTTTTTCATCTGCCTCACCCAGCCAACGGTCATGCCAATCAATTTCGGGAGACGGTAGATAAACAGGTGGGAAGGGTATGACCATTACCAATTTTATCTCTTAACCAAGTGTCTAGCAATTCGGGGGAAGATCAGTATCCTTTTTACCAGATATGTCGGTTAACCGAATAATTATCTAATCCGCATTCTTTGCTATTGTACAAATATGGAAGTTGCATCAGCATAACTTAAAACATTGCAGGGCAAGTCGGTCCACTGTGTTCCGATCCAAAAACATGGAATCCACTTTGGGCTATTTTTGGTTCCGTCATTATGATATCCGGCGGTGTAGACCGTTCCTCCGAAGACGCAAATAGATCCTGCGGCAGCATCAACAGTTTTACTACTGCAGGTCAACGCAGTCCTACTTGTCCCGGCCCAGTAACATGGAACATAAATGGAATCGGCGTAATAATATCCTGCGGTGTAAACTGTGCCTCCAGAAACAAATATGGAATTTGCATAAGCAAAGGTATCGTTGGAATTATCCAAGTCGGTCCGGCTTGTCCCCGCCCAGTAACATGGAAATGTCTTAGAGTTACTATCATAAGAATATCCGCTAGTGTAGACTATACCTCCAGAGACAAAGATACCGTTCGCGAAGGCGTCACCGTACTTGCCATCCAAGGGTGTCTGGGTTTGTCCCGCCCAGTAGCATGGAACATCGTTATTCGTATTACTACTGTCTTTATTATAATATCCGGATATATAGACTGTGCCTCCGGAGACAGCTATGGAATTTGCAGTAGCATTTGTACCACTGGGGTTTTCCAAGCCAGTCTGATTTGAACTCGTCCAGTAACATGGAAATGATTTTTTCCCCGTACTATCCCAATAAGTACCGGCAATGTAAACCGTGCCACCGGAGACAGAGATAGAATTAGCATAAGCCTGATAGGTGGCATTCAATTTAATTGGAGTTGTTCCTTTCCAGTAGCAAGGTTTAAAGACCCCATTACTGTCTTTATAATATCCGGCCGTATAGATCGTACCGCCGGAAACATAAATGGACTCTGCATAACCATAAATAGTACCGTTGTTATCCAAATCAGTCCGATTTGTTCCTATCCAGTAACAAGGGATTGTATTGCCGGCATTGTTAGTATAATATCCGGCAATATAAATTGTAGGAGATGAGCCTGAACCGCCGTTATTTCCTCCGGAACCCAAAGCACCACCATTTCCTCCGGAGCCGCCGCAACCGGCGATAACCACTAATAAAATAAGATATAAAATGATTACAATTTTTTTCAAAAAAAATTTCCTCCGATATATGACTGAATAAATATTATGTTAGTATGTTACCAAAAATTGGGTTTTGTGGTCAAGGAATGGATCCTCTATTATTGAGATAAAATACGATTATAAAGCCAGTATTATTTATTTAGAGCCTATTATTACAAGATTTAAACGATTTAGTTAAATGTTGCTTTAAAAGTATAAATAATATATAAGAATATTTGTTAATAATATTGTAAGGATTATATCAAAAGTAGTGTTCGTATCCTGATGTTTCAAGAAAATTACTACTTTAGCTGACAGAATAAGAATAAATCATGAGCAAATCATCCAAGAAATCCAGGCCCGAAAAAATTCTATGAACTTACCAAGATTTTTTTCGTACTGTTCAATCGTAGTCTCTTTACAAATTAATTTGCAACGGTGAAAAGTGTATGTTGTCATAGAGATGATAAAAGAATTATTTGTTAATCTTCGATGTAGATAGTAATTCCCGATCTTTATTTTGTGCTTGAATCTTTTCAAAGTAATTTCATCATCATATTTATCCATTTTCTCCATGGGCTGTATTTTGCAAATAATTTGGTTTGCTTGTTTTTCAATTTAAAATAAAGGAATTCTATGTAAACAACAGAATATTTTTATAATTTATTTTTTACAGGAGGTTATAATTTGAAAAAAAAATATTTAATATCCTTTTTGACGATCATTTTAATAACAGTTCCTTTAATAAACGTTTTTGGGGCAAGTTATTGCTTATTTGATAAAGAAAATAGCCAACTTTTATTGATGGGGAAAGATGATGTCCAGTTTACTAAAAAGATCGATATCGGGGAAAAACCGGATCAAATTTTACCTACGAATGATCCAAATAAATATATGGCCATATATACACCACAAGCTCCCAAAAAAGGCGAAGAAAAAAATGCTCTAAAAGGCGAATTAATTCTTTTTAATAGCAGTACCTTAAAAAAAGAGGATTCGATAGAATTAGGATATGCTCCGTTTACTTGGGTTTATACCAAGGATAACAAGCATTTATATATTTCATCCAGACCATCACTTGAATCTACTTCTTTGGAGTTACTGCATTATGATATTTCACAGGAAAAAATTGAAAAGCTACCCAACTTCACTAATCATCTTGATTCAATATGTTTATCCTATGATGAAACAAAATTATTTGCATTGATTAAGGGAGATAACAAAGCGAAAACTCCCGGGGAAATATTGGTGCTGGAGACTTCCCCACTGGCAATTTCCAATAAAATAGTAACTACTTTAAATCCTCAAGGGTTATTCTTTCTAAATTCTCAAAAAATAGTGCTGGTTGACGCTGATGAAAAAAACAAAAAGCAGCAAGGTGTTTTACAGGTAATAAATCAATCCGATTATTCCACAATTGAAAAGTATAGTTTTCCGGTGCCCTACAAAATATCGAACAATTGGTATGCTGATGATCAGACGTTAATAACCATAGCTGATACCCCAGGGAAACAAAGTATAATATATAAAATTACTCCGGAGAAAACTCAAACATTCACGACTAAAACCGATTGGCTAAGTGTAAAATACATAAAAGATAAGGATCAGTTATTTATATTAGCGAAAGATACATTCCGGGTTGTGGATTTTAATAGTAAAAAAGAAACTGTTTGCGTAACTGGCGATAACAGATATGAGGATCCCTTCAGCAGCAGTTACAACAATTATTATAACTATGAAATGAAGTACATTCCCGTTTTAAATTCAGTGATGATTTATTGTAAAGAAGGCGGTAAAGTTAAGTTAGTTGATCTCGGTCAAAATCAGATGAGTCATAGTGCAACTTATGGACGGCGGGGCGCTAAATTTGGACATTTTATGGCGAATATTTTTGTTAATGCCTTATTCAATGCACCATTTTATATGTATACTCCCATACAATCATCCAATATATATAATGAAGGTACTTCTGTCATTTCAGATACTCAACGGACCATGTATTTTATTTTAAGCCTTTACACAAAAGATGTGACTGTTTTTGATAAGAACTTTCAGAATCCGAAATACATTGTTGTTCCTGATGAAAAGCCCATTGCATTGTTTCAGGTTAACAAATTAAATCCTCAAAATTGGTTAGTTACGGATAAAAGAATTTATCTTATTAATCCTGATGACTTGTCCCTTAAACCTATCTTTGATTTTAAAGTGAAAATAAATAGCTGTGTTTTTTTTGAAGAAGAAAAGAGACTTATTGCTTTAACAGATCAAGAAATAGTAGTTATTGATCCAAGTAATTTAGAAATAGAAAACAGTAGATTGCTTTATGGAGAACCTAGTGAAAAGTTTACTCATCTTCAAAATGGGGAAAAACGATATCATTTTATCCCAATTTTGTAATAGATTTGGAATGTGAAATCCGGATTTTTTTGATGATTGTTCCTTTTTATCAGTCATCAACTCAGGAGGGAAATCGCAATCTGCAGCTAGAGCGGATATGAATGAAATTTTTATGGAAATGTTTCATGTAGGGGCCGGTGTTTCTTACACTCTTTTGCCTGAGGAGTGCAGGGAAGCAGATTCACGAGCTTGTTCGTGTTGCCCTGTCGAGGTCAAAGGCACATTCATTTAGCCCAAAACACTTATAATGATTTCCTTTAAAACCAGGATTTTTGACGTTTCTTTAGCCGGCGGTTTCTCCACCGGCTATAAAGAAACATCATACATCCGTTTATTTCTCTGCCGTAATTTTTGGCAGCTTCTCAAATCCTTTTTCCAGATCCTCATCGCTTGGAATATAATCGGTCATTTTTCCGTTTAAATAAGCATCATAGGCGGTCATATCAAAGTACCCCGTCCCGGTAAGACCGAACAGGATCGTTTTGGCTTCACCGCTTTCCTTACATTTTAAAGCCTCATCGATAGCTGTACGAATGGCGTGGGCCGATTCCGGAGCTGGCAGGATGGTCTCTTGTTTGGCGAAAAAAGTGGCAGCTGCAAAGACCTTGGTCTGTTCCACTGCGACTGCTTCCATATACCCGTCATGATAGAGCTTAGACAGGATGGGAGACATTCCATGATAGCGTAAACCTCCGGCGTGGTTGGGAGAAGGCATAAATTCACATCCCAAAGTATACATTTTGGCCAAGGGGGTTACTCTGCCGGTGTCACAGAAATCGTAGGCGTAACGGCCCCGTGTCAAAGATGGACAGGAGGCGGGTTCGACAGCGATAATTCTGGGTGAAGTTTTACCCAGCAATTTATCTTGTATAAAGGGAGCGATTAAACCGCCCAGGTTAGAACCACCGCCGGCGCAGCCGATAATGATATCGGGATATTCGTCCAGCATTTCCATGGCTTGTTTCGTTTCTAAGCCGATAATGGATTGGTGCAATAAAACCTGATTCAGCACCGACCCGAGGACATAACGGCATCCGTTGGTGGATACGGCTTTTTCGACTGCTTCGGAAATTGCGCATCCCAGACTTCCGCCGGTATCCGGATTTTTTTCAAGGATGGCCCGGCCGGCGTTGGTAGTTTTGCTGGGGCTGGGAATAATATCGGCGTCGAAAGTTTGAATGACGGATCGCCGGAAAGGTTTTTGCTCGTAAGAGCACTTTACCATATAGACGG
>DNPQ01000434.1 GCA_003501335.1 Bacillota bacterium | reverse complement strand
GTTGGCAATGATTATTCATTATTATGGGTCGCCCAATATAATTTTGACGATCTGTATTATGCCGACCAGACCACTTATCTTGTGGAACTGAAACATAGCGGTTCTTTCACTTTACTGGACCGTCTCCAATGGAATTACCATTTTTCTATGGTGGAAGTTTCTTCAAAAGCCAGCATTCCTCTGGATCAGGATCGACTGGAAACGGAAATCAGTTATAGTTTTTATTATCATAAATTGGATGTGCTTAAATTGAATTATTTCATTTATCAAATGGGGGAACTTTCTCTGGAATGTGAGTTTGAACGGGATAGGTTCATGTTGATATATACCTGGTTGTAATCAGTATTCTTTGCTTTTGAAGGCTAAGATAAATTCTGCGTATGTTCTCCACTAAAAAAGTAAAGGTTATCTTTCAGAATCCCTACGCAATGAAAATCTACAGAATGTACAGGAAGTGTTATGAAATTCATTCCTCCCGGAAGTCAAGAATTTATAGCTGCTGTTCGTTCTTCCATTGGCGCCCCATTGGACTTAGTCTTTGAAACCCTATCAGAGGGCCATATTACCGTCGCTTATTTATCTTCAATTACTGATGCTAATCAACTGCAGGATAATATTCTTGGACCATTAGGGACCATTATAGGAGAACAACCACTTCGGAATAACCGTCATTTGGAGATGATATTGCAGGCTGTCCGGGAACGAGGAAGAACAGTCAGAACCAACTTCGAGGATATCATAGACGATTTGATGGCGGGCCGGACCCTTATTCATATCTTGGGTCATACGGAAGCTTATTCATTTGAGACTTCAAAAAGAGCTAAACGGCTTCCAACCGATGCCAATGTTGAACGGACGGTCCGGGGCGTCCGGATTACCTTTGTCGAAGATTTTGACGATAATATTTCAATGATTCGTTCTTGGGTTCAAGATCCATCCTTACGGATCGAGGGAATGCGGATTGGCAGGAGAAGCCGGACAAGGGTGGCCGTAATGTATCTGGAAGATGTGGCTGATCCGGGATTGGTGGAAGAGGTGCGGCGGCGGCTGGGACGGATCGATATTGACAGTGTTTTGGATTCCGGCTATATCGAACAACTAATCACCGATAACCGCTGGTCTATATTCCCCCTGACTCAGGCCACGGAGCGGCCTGATAAGGTAGCGGCGGCAATTTTTGAAGGCCGAGTTGTCATCGATGTCAGTGGGAGCCAAAACGTAATTATAGTACCGGTTACCATTAATGATCTTTATCAGAGCCCGGAGGATTATTACTGGGGCTTTTGGTTCGGCTCCTTTTTGCGATTTCTTAGGATACTGGGCAATAATATTGCGGTGGCTCTTCCTGGTCTTTATATAGCTTTATTGGGAGTCAACCCTGAGGTATTACCGGTCCAATTCGCCTTAACCATTTCCGGCAGCAGAATGGGCGTGGCACTTCCCTTAGTCATTGAGCTTTTATTGATCGAAATAACCCTGGAGATATTTAGGGAGGCCAGTTTGCGATTGCCTCAAACCGTCAGCCAAACCTTGGGAGTAACTACGGGGATTGTTTTGGGAATTGCCGCCGTGGGAGCCGGTATCGTTTCCAACGCTACCTTAGTAGTGACGGTTATTACGGCCATTGCTTCTTATTCCGGGCCTGATTACGGCATCAGTTTGACTTGGCGGATCTTAAAATACTTTTTAATTTTTGCAGCGGCTAGTTTTGGGTTGATAGGTTTGGTTGCTGCCGGTTTGGCCATTCTTTGTTTTGCCGCCGCGCAAAATTCTTTTGGAGTCGGCTTTTTATCCCCCTGGACTCCGATTCGTGGCGTTGAACTTTTAGATACGATCCTCCGTAGGCCATTATGGTTTCCCCGCCGGGCGGGGACCTACCATCCTACTGATAAAATCAGGTTGGGCTGGCAGAAGAAAGGAGCGCCGGATCCAGGGCATGGCAAACGAGAGGATGAATAATGGAGAAATTCGGGTTAAGCTTTCTCCCTCAATGGGGTTTATTTTGCTATTTGTTACTGGAATGGGGTTGGCCTATCTTATTCCCTACTATGATGCAGCTCAAATCTGCGGTCCCAGTGGATATTGGGCAGTATTATCAGCATGCATATTGATGATTCCCTTTATCTTCTTAATTTCCGAATTGCAACACCGTTTTCCCCAGAAAAATATATTCGGGGCAGCTATCGAAATATATGGTGGGATAGGGGGCCCATTTTTAAATTTCATTTATTTAGGGGCTCTGATTTTTCAAATTATTTTTGTCGTCCATAATACGGCTGAATTGATTGTTACTTATTCCCTTAACCGAACTCCCTTATGGGCGATTATTATCTTAATTATGCTCACTTCCGTCTTTTTTGTGAAAGACGGTTTGATAGGAGTCAGCCGGTTGGCTGGGTTTGTATTTATTCCGGTGTTGTTATTCCGGATTTTGATACTGATTCTTGCTTCCCATGGAATGCGGTTGGTCCAACTTTTGCCTATTTTTTCAGCTGGGCCCATCGAATATTTCAAAGGCGGACTTTCATTGGCAATGCTTTTCTTTCCCATAGGGATAGGTCTCTCATTTATCTATCCTTTATTATCGAAACCCGGTAAACTGAAACTTGTTTCCGGCAGTTTATTAGGCATTCAAACTTTACTTACTTTTTTTAGTGTGGCTATTGTGATTGGAGTTTTTGGGGATATCGGGCTGCAGTCTTTTGTCTGGCCGGTTTTTGAGGCGATTCGCAGAATCGATGTTTCTTTTTTGGCTTTAGACCAAGTCGGAATAATATTTTTAATTGTATGGTTTACCGTGTTTTTAACGGGGTTATCCCTAATGCTTTATATCTCAGGAAGCGAGATCAATCAGCAATTTAAAAAATTGGATTACCGATGGTGCCTGTGGGGGAGCACACTGATTATTGGAGCGGGGGCTATCTCCATTCCTTCATTGTTTTACGACGTTTATGTTTTTACGCTAATGAGTAGGTATTCCATTGCCCTAATTTATGTTCATCCGCTTTTGGTCTATTTAGGAGCATTGATACGAAGAAGAGGAGTCAAAACTGTATGAAACGGAGATGGCTCTTGTTTTCAGTTTTGATTTATTTAATAATATTGCCTGGATGCTGGGACTTGGAAGAGATTGACCATAGAGCTTTTGTAACTGCTTTAGGAATTGATAAAGGTCCAAAAGGATCGGTAATATTGACAATTCAACTTCCTTTGCCGAA
>DNPQ01000539.1 GCA_003501335.1 Bacillota bacterium | reverse complement strand
CCGCTGATGGGAGTTATTCCCGGACTGAAATGCTTTATTGCTGCGGTTATCGGTGGCATCGGAGATATTAAAGGAGCCGTCATCGGCGGTTTTGTTCTGGGAATTGGTGAAATCATGCTGGTTGCCTTTTTGCCGGACTTGACCGGTTACCGTGATGCTTTCGCTTTTATTTTGCTGATAGTGATTTTACTTTATAAACCTACCGGAATCATGGGCGAAGTAATAGCGGAGAAGGTGTGAGATGAAACGGAGAAATGTAATTTTAACGATTATCGCGGTATTTTTGTTGGTTGCCTTTTTGGGCTATGCCCAAAAAAATCTCGATATGTATGTGGTACGAATTCTAAATGTTTGCGCCATTTATGCCATCCTTGGATTGAGTTTGAACCTGATTAACGGGTTTACCGGACTTTTTTCATTGGGACATGCCGGCTTTATGGCGGTCGGCGCCTATACAACAGCTTTATTGACCATGTCGCAGACCACCAAAGCGCAGATATTTTATATGACTCCCTTGATTAAACCCCTGGATACTTTATCGCTGCCTTTTCCCGTGGCGCTATTGATGGGTGGGATTATGGCTGCAGTTGTTGCGTATTTGATTGGAACCCCGGCTTTACGTTTAAAAGGCGATTATTTGGCCATTGCCACCTTAGGGTTTGGCGAAATTATCCGGGTGGTTTTTACCAATACCCAGAGTGTTACTAATGGCGCTTTAGGCTTAACGGGTATTCCGGCTGTGACCAATTTGTGGTGGACCTTTGGAATGACTGCTTTGACTTTAATTGTACTCATCTCGCTAATTAATAGTAGTTACGGCAGGGCCTTAAAAGCGATCCGGGAAGATGAGATCGCGGCTGAGAGCATGGGTATCAACTTATTTAAGCATAAAGTCATCGCTTTTGTAACCGGAGCGTTTTTTGCCGGCATCGGCGGCGGATTACTCGGTAATCTTTTAGGGACGATTGATCCCAAGATGTTCAACTTTATCTTTACATTCAATATTTTGTTAATTGTCGTCCTTGGAGGAATGGGAAGTTTAACCGGTTCGATCATCGCTGCATTTATCGTTACCATTGGCAATGAAGTATTAAGATTTCTGGATGAGTCGATGGATTTAGGCTTTGTCGTTTTTAACGGTAAGGTTGGACTGAGGGCAGTGGTCTTTTCGGCCCTGTTAATGTTGGTGGTACTCTTTTACCGGCATGGCTTAATGGGAACTAATGAATTCAGTTGGGATGCCGTAATGAACAAAAAATTTTGGCTTAGGCCCTTCACCAGGAAAAAGCCTCTGGCTAAAGGAGGTACCCGTCCATGAACATTTTGGATATGAATGCGATCACCATGCAATTTGGGGGGTTAACGGCGGTTAAGGATTTAAATTTGCAATTGGCGCCGGGGGAAATCGTCGCGCTCATCGGACCCAATGGGGCCGGGAAAACGACTGTTTTTAACATGATTACCGGTGTTTATAAGCCAACCCACGGCAAGATAGTATTTATGGATCAGGAGATAACCGGGATGCGGTCTGATTTGATTACCAAAGTCGGGATCGCCAGAACCTTTCAAAATATTAGACTTTTCAAGGATTTAAGTGTATTGGACAATGTTTTAATCGGAAATCACGTTCATCTTGAGTCCGGGTATTTTGAGGCCGTGCTGAAGATGCCTCGGTACCGGCGGGAAGAAAAAGAAATGCGCCGCCAGTCCATTGCACTGTTGGAAAGAGTTGGATTGCTGGAATATCAGAACGATAAGGCGAGTTCCTTGCCTTATGGGATGCAGCGCCGGCTGGAGATTGCCAGGGCTCTGGCTACCAAACCAAAACTTTTATTGCTTGATGAACCGGCTGCTGGAATGAATCCAAAGGAAACCGTGGATTTAACCGCTTTCATCAAACAAATCCGGGAAGAATATGATCTGACAATCTTGCTGATTGAACATCATATGGATGTGGTGATGGGCATCTCTCAAAGAGTTTCAGTGTTGGATTATGGTGTTATGATAGCAAGCGGCACCCCGGCCGAAGTGCAGAATGATCCGAAAGTAATCGAGGCCTATTTGGGGGTGGATGAAAGTGCTTAAAATAGAGAATTTAGTTGTCTCTTACGGAGGCATCGAAGCTTTAAAAGGCATTAGTTTGGAAGTTGAAGAGGGCAAGATTATTACATTGGTGGGCGCCAACGGCGCCGGTAAGAGTACTACCTTACGGGCGATTGTCGGCCTTGTTAAGCCGGTGAACGGTTCCATTACTTACAATGATCAAGATTTATTGAAAGTGAAAACCCATCATCTGGCTCCCAGTGGAATTACCTTGGTGCCGGAGGGGCGCCGGGTTTTTTCGAATTTATCGGTGCTGGAAAATTTAAAAATCGGGGCCTTTTTCCGGACCGATGAAAAAGGAATCAAATCCGATATTGAATGGATCTACAGTCTTTTTCCCATACTCAAAGAGCGTTCCTGGCAATCGGCGGGCACACTTTCCGGCGGGGAACAACAGATGCTGGCTGTCGGCCGGGCTCTGATGTCCAGACCAAAGCTGTTGATGATGGATGAACCATCCTTAGGATTAGCACCCTTAATTGTCAAAGATATTTTCAAGATTATTCAAGAGATTCATAAACAAGGCGTAACGATTCTTTTAATTGAACAAAACGCCAATGCAGCCTTGCATATTGCTGATGTCGGCTATGTGATGGAAACGGGCCGAATCACTTTGGAAGGGACTGGACAAGAGTTATTGGCCAACGATCAGGTCAAACAGGCCTATTTAGGACATAAAACTGCAATCAATCAGTAAACAACTAATTTAATACTCCAAGATGATGGATGTTTTTGACAAAATAAGGTCAAGGACATCCATTTTATTAAGGGCGGGGACGAATGATGAATAAAGTAAGGATCGGTGTTATCGGATTGGGTAATATTGGGGCGAAACATGCCGAGTATCTTTACCGTGGAGAAGTACCCGGAGCGGAACTGGCGGCGGTTTGTGACCGGAACGCTTCCCACCGGCAGTGGGCTCAAGCTCATTTGGGCGATGGGACTCAAATTTTTGAAAACGTTGATAAATTTCTTGCCGCAAAAGTCGTCGATGGAATCTTGATTGCTATTCCGCATTATAGTCATCCGGCAGTGGCAATCCAGGGTTTGGAGCAAGGGTATCATGTCCTGCTCGAGAAACCGGCGGGGGTCTATACGAAACAAGTCCGGGCGTTGAATACGGTTGCTCTTCAAAATCCAGGCTTACTATTTGGCATCATGTATAATCAAAGGGCCAATCCCTTATACCAAAAATTAAGAGATTTAATCCAAGCCGGTGAATTGGGTGACATCAAAAGGATCAATTGGATTATTACCAATTGGTACCGGCCCCAAAGCTATTATGATTCCAGTAGCTGGCGGGCTGGGGAAGGCGGAGGCGTGCTCATCAACCAGGCTTTCCATCAGCTTGACCTGTGGCAATGGATTTGTGGAATGCCTAAGAGGGTACGGGCGTTTTGTGCTTTCGGAAAATATCATCAAATTGAGGTTGAAGATGATGTCACTGCCTATCTGGAGTATTCAAACGGCGCTACAGGTGTTTTTGTAACCTCCACCGGAGAAACCCCGGGTAGCAACCGTCTCGAAATAAACGGCGAACAAGGTAAGATAGTAATCGAAGATGGAAAGATGAATTTTTGGCGGCTGCAAATCCCGGAACACCAATTCAACCGGGAATGTAAGGAAGCATTCAGCCAGTCGAAATTTTCCAAGTGTGAAATCCCAATCCAGGGTCCCGAAGGGGGTCATGCAGCCGTTACGGCCAATTGGGTGGCGGCGATTTTACACGGGTCACCATTGCTGGCGCCCGGGATTGAGGGTATCAGGGCTTTGGAACTTTCCAATGCGATGTACCTATCGGCGTGGACGGACAATTAGGTCAAGCTGCCTATTGATGAAGAGCTATTTTATGGTAAGCTTCAGGAAAAGATTCAAACCGCTCCACTAAAATAGGTTTCAGGAAAAAAAGACTCATTGTTTCGAGAAGGTGCGCTTATGAAATTCAGGCGGATGATTTTTGCAGCAATCGTGATGGCCGTTTTTTCATTTGGTTGGGTCAATGCTGCTATCAAGCCGGGAAATCCGGATTCTTTAATCCTTTATGATGCCCCTCAACTGGATATTGTAAAGTCGGCTATCCATGGAGTGACCGTCAGTCCCTGGAATGATGTTGTCAAGAAACTGACAAAGGATGCGGATAAACTCCTTACCCAGCCACCTTATGCCGTTAGTGCTAAAAAAGTTTTGCCCCCCAGCGGAGATTCTCACGATTATGTTAGTTTAGCCACTTATTATTGGCCGGATCCTTTAAAACCAGATGGTTTGCCGTATTGGAATCAAGATGGCAAGGTCAACCCGGAACGGGAAGATGGTGATCGTTATGACTCCATCAGGATGTCCCGGATGGTTTATGCGGTAGATACTTTGGCTTTTGTGTACAGTGTAACCGATCATGAGGCCTATGCGGTCAAAGCGGTGGAATTCATTAAGACATGGTTTATCAATCCGGATACTTGTATGAATCCCAATTTAAATTTTGGTCAGGGTGTACCTGGTAAGGCGACCGGCCGATGCAGCGGCATCATTGATACATCTACCCTGATTCAAATTGTTGATGCAGCCCAATTACTGAGTACATCGGATTGCTTTTCAGCCAATGATCAAAGATCATTGAAAAATTGGTTTCGTAATTATCTTGACTGGCTGCAGAGCAGTCCATTAGGACGGCAGGAAGCCGCTACAGCTAATAATCATGCAGTTTGGTATGATGCCCAAATAGCCGCGTTTGCTTTTTATACCGGCCAAACCCGACGAGCCGCCGATATTGTAGAATCAGCAAAAATTCGTCGGGTTCAGACTCAAATCGAGTCCGATGGTGCGATGCCCAAAGAACAGGCCCGTACCCGATCAATGCATTATAGTATTTACAATCTGCAAGCTTTTATTACCCTAGCTCGGATTGGTGACAAAGTGGGCGTTAATCTTTGGGATTACCAAAGTCCCGATGGCCGTGGGGTGCGAAAAGCGCTAGATTATCTAATTCCATATTTATTACAACAAAAAACCTGGCATTTTCAAACCATTATTTCGGAAAATGAACGGGGATTCGCCCGTTATCTGAATTTGGCGGAGTTACATTATCGGTCCGGTAAATATCAAGAGGCCAT
>DNPQ01000500.1:581-4347 GCA_003501335.1 Bacillota bacterium | reverse complement strand
CGGCGGTGATGAGCTAACTGGTTTTCATTGGACTGAGCAAGCGCTCAGCGAGGCGATTGAGATGGCCCATCAATCCGGTTCACGTCTGGTGATTGGTTTGCCGCGTATTAATCGTGAAGGACAACGTCAGCAATGGGAACCCTATTTGCAAATGGTTTCAAAGCTTCCCAGCGATGGAATTATCCTTTCTGATCTGGGGACTTTGCAACTTGCCTTGGAAGAAACTACCCAACCGATTTTTTTAAATTATACCTTTAATTTCTTTAATAGTTATGGGTTGAAAACTTTACAAAATCCTCATATCAGGCAATATACCCTTTCGCCGGAACTGACTTTAGAGCAAATCAAAGAGATTTCTCGGATAGGACCGGAGGCAAGACTGGAATGTTTGGTTCAGGGGCCTTTAGAGCTAATGATTTCAGAGTATTGTCCGCTCCATTCGTTACTGGAGGCGGGAAAGCAATGTGGGGGACTTTGCCGTCAAAATCAATATTTTTTAAGAGACCGTTTGCAACTTGATTTTCCGATTTATACCGATCAATTTTGCCGGTTGCATCTACTGAATACCAAAGATCTTTGCCTATATGGGGATCTGAACAGAGTCAGCCCCGTTGGGAACCTAGTTTACCGCCTGGAACTGAAAACAGCAACTGCCAATCAAGTAGGATTCATGGTTCAAGAATATCACCGGGCGCTTTCAGCCATCAATAAGGATCAACAACTTGAAAATGATGATTTTGTAATCAAGGAATTTAAAGCATTAACCGGAAGGGATATCACCAAAGGGCATTATTTTAGGGGTGTTGAGTAATACCGATCAAGATATTTTATTTACAGCAACATTGATTTATGGTACAATAATTCTAGTTTGCGCCAGAAATACGCAGATTTTCAAGTGTGCTGGCGTGTAAAACCCTTGGCTGTGAGTTTCGATTCTCCAACGGAACCCTCGGCGGGGGGCGTTTATTAAAAAGGAGGTGACTTTCATCATGCTGACTTTAGAAAAGAAACAAGAGATTATCTCGAAATATCATGTACATGAAGGGGATACCGGTTCGCCGGAAGTTCAAATCGCTATTCTTACTGAACGGATTAATTATTTAACCGAGCACCTAAAGGTCCATAAAAAGGATCATCATTCAAGACGTGGCTTATTAAAGATGGTTGGCCAACGGCGCGGTTTATTAAATTATCTGAATCAAAAAGATATTGAGCGGTATCGGGCAATCATTGAAAGATTAGGTCTCCGGAAATAGTCGGAAAAGCGGGTTACCCGCTTTTCTTTCTATATAAAGGGATATACTATTGTTATCTAGTTTTATGAAACACGCTTAGGCGCGAAGTGAAGGAGGAATTTAAACGATGCAAAAATGGGAGATGACCTTAGCTGGTCGCCCTCTCATCATAGAGACCGGGAAAATGGCTAAGCAGGCCAATGCATCAGTCCTGGTTCGATATGGTGATACAGTAGTTTTAGTCACTGCAGTAATGGCCCAGAAAGCCCGGGAGGGAATTGATTTCTTTCCATTATTGGTTGACTATGAAGAAAGGCTTTATGCAGTTGGCAAGATTCCGGGTGGATTCATCAAAAGAGAGGGCAGGCCGTCAGAAAATGCTGTGTTGGCAGCCCGAATGATTGATCGTCCATTAAGACCATTGTTCCCGGAAGGGTTCCGTAATGATGTACAGGTAACAACGACGGTTCTCTCGGTTGATCCTGATAATGAACCAGGGTTAGCCGGTATGATTGGTGCTTCGGCTGCCCTACATATTTCAGAGATTCCATTTGCCGGGCCTATTGGAGGCGTTAAAGTCGGAAGAATCAACGGTCAGTTTATCATCAACCCGACTATGGCTCAAATGGAAAAGACTGATATTCAGTTAACTGTTGCCGGGACTAAAGATGCCATTATGATGGTTGAGGCCGGCGCCAAGGAAATTTCGGAAGATGACGCTTTGGAGGCTATTTTTTACGGCCATTCCGCGATTCAAGAAATCGTGGCGTTTATTGAAAAAATTCGTTCCGAAGTTGGAAAACCAAAGATTGAACCGATTTTGGATGAACCGAATCCGGAAATTGATAAAGTGGTAAGAAATTTTGCCACTGCGAAAATGGCGGCAGCCATTAAAACCAATGAAAAGTTAGAAAGAGAAGCCCTGATAGAAAAAGTTAAAGAAGAAACAAAAGCCCACTTTTTTGAAAGTATGGGGGAAAATTATCAAGCCGTTTCCGGCGATGTCGGTGAAGTCTTAGAGAACATCGTCAAAGAAGAAGTCCGCCGCCTGATCGCCGTTGATAAAATTCGTCCGGATGGCCGGGGATTAAATGAAATCCGTCCGATTACCTGTGAAGTGGGAATATTACCGCGTACACATGGTTCAGGACTATTTACCCGTGGACAAACTCAAGTTTTAACTGTATGTACTTTGGGACGCGTCAGCGAAGAGCAGATATTGGACGGTCTCGGAGATGATCAATCCAAACGGTATATCCATCATTATAATTTCCCTGGTTTCAGTGTCGGTGAGGTTCGTCCGGTTCGTAGTCCGGGACGTAGAGAAATTGGTCATGGAGCCCTTGCTGAACGAGCTTTGATACCGGTGATTCCCAATGAGGAAGAATTTCCTTATACAATCCGGTTAGTTTCAGAAGTGGTTGAGTCCAATGGATCTTCTTCTCAGGCCAGTGTCTGCGGAAGTACTTTGTCTCTAATGGATGCCGGTGTGCCGATCAAAAAGCCGGTGGCCGGAGTGGCGATGGGACTTCTTAAAGATGGCGGCGACTTCGCTATTTTAACGGATATCCAGGGCTTGGAAGACCATTTTGGAGATATGGACTTTAAAGTAGCTGGCACAAAAGACGGTATTACGGCTATTCAAATGGACATTAAAGTCAAGGGTATTGATCGGGCGATTTTGAAGCAAGCCTTAGCGCAAGCCAAAGAAGGCCGCTTGTTTATCCTCGATAAAATGCTGGCGACGATACCGGAACCACGTAAGGAATTATCGCCGTATGCACCCCGTATTATCCGTTTCTCGATTGATCCGGATCGGATTCGTGATGTCATTGGGCCCGGCGGCAAAATGATTCGTAAAATCGTTGAAGATACCGGCGCTGAAATTGATATTGAGGATGACGGCAGGGTATTTATTGCAGCGGTTGATTCGAACGCTGGCGAGAAAGCTCAACAGATTATTAAGAACCTAACCAGCGATGTGGAAATTGGAGGAACCTATAAGGGTAAAGTCACCAGACTTATGAATTTCGGGGCATTTGTAGAAGTTCTGCCTGGTAAAGAAGGCTTAGTCCATATTTCACAGCTTGCCAAAGAACGGGTCGCCAAAGTTGAAGATGTGGTTAATGTCGGCGATGAGATTATGGTTAAAGTCGTTGAAATTGACAAGCAGGGACGGATTAATCTTTCTCGTAAAGCTTTATTGGGTGAAGAGACAGCAGAGTAATGGGGATTCAGTGCTTTAGGGCATGAGCCGCAAGTTGGCTTCCAATCCCCTTTGCCCTGTTATTTTTGAAAGTGTTTGTTTGATTAATATGGATGATCGAAATTGTGAAGGGCCTTCCTGTGGGAAGGTTTTTTAATTATCGCTGTGTTTGCTAATAATATATATGCTTATGCCAGGCGCAGATATTTTTTATCTTGCGTACATTCACCGAACGACTCAGCAGGCATACTTGAAGGCTTCAGTAAACATACTGAACGATTGCGTACGTTCACCGAACTCCTCAGTAAACATACTGAGGAGTTGC
>DNPQ01000500.1:0-225 GCA_003501335.1 Bacillota bacterium | reverse complement strand
ACCGAACGACTCAGTAAACATACCGAGGAGTTGCGTAAGCATACTGAACGATTGCGTACATTCACCGAACGGCTCAGTAAACATACTGAGGAGTTGCGTAAGCATACTGAACGATTGCGTACGTTCACCGAACGACTCAGTGAACATACCGAGGAGTTGCGTAAGCATACTGAACGATTGCGTACATTCACCGAACGACTCAGTAAACATACTGAAGGCTTCAGT
>DNPQ01000215.1 GCA_003501335.1 Bacillota bacterium | reverse complement strand
CGTACTCTCAATGCTTCGGGCGAAAATGAATTCCGGAATAAAGGAGTCAGTTATTGTGCAACATGTGATGGTCCATTGTTTCGAAATCTTCCGGTTGCAGTGATTGGTGGCGGTAATTCAGCGGTTAAATCGGCTTTGGATTTATCCGGTTATGTTTCGGAAATTTCTTTGATTACGAATAACGGCTTAACAGCGGATAATATTTTAGTAGAGCGCTTAAACAAATTGGAGCATCTTAAAAAGTATTTATCCCATACCGTGGTGGAAATTAAAGGTAGTAAATCTGTAGAAAAAGCTATCTTGGAAGATGTCCATAATCAGCAGCGATTTGAAATTAGTGTCCAAGGAATTTTTATAGAAATAGGTCTCGACCCTAATCAAAGTTTTTTGGGAGATTGGGTTGAAAAAAATGAAATCGGCGAAATTAAAGTTGATTGTTTATGCCGGACGAATATACCGGGTCTATATGCAGCTGGTGATGTAACTTCAGTCCCGGAAAAACAAATTATCGTGGCCGCCGGGGAAGGCGCCAAAGCTGCTATTAAAGCCTGGGAATATTTATTAAAAAATCCCGAGTCGGAATATTTGCATTAATTGCTTTTTGACCAACTAAGAACTTGCGTTTAGCAACCATCAGTAGAAATCTTTAGGATTAAGAAAAGGCAAAAGAAGTCTAAGCCCTCATGCACACCCATATATTGTAAAGGTGTGTTTATTTTTGTCTTGCGGGCAAAAAGGAGGCGGGAGGCATTTGCAGGTCATATTTTTGCAAAAGCTGAAAGTATTAAGCGGTTCGGTATTGGTATGTCTGCTTACGCTTTCTTTGGTTATTTATCCCAAGGAAGGCGTTGGAGCGGCTATTTCCGGGTTAAAAGTCTTTTGGGATATTGTACTTCCTTCATTATTGCCTTTTTTTGTATTATCCGAGATGATGCTGGGCATGGGAGTGGTTCATTTTCTCGGCGTTTTACTGGAGCCATTGATGAGGCCATTATTTAATGTTCCGGGGGTGGGAGCCTTTGCTCTATCCATGGGGTTAGCAGCGGGTTATCCGATGGATGCGGTGATCACGGGTAAATTTCGGCGCAGTGGTCTTTGTACTCAAGTCGAAGGAGAACGGTTACTTTCATTTACCAATACAGCCGATCCTTTATTCATTTTTGGTGCCGTGGCGGTTGGGATGTTTGGCCATCCCGAATTAGGGGGGATCTTGGCCATGGCCCATTATATCGGAAGCTTTTCGGTGGGGATTGTTTTTAAATTTTACAAAAATAGAAACCGTTCAGAAACAATCCAATCAGCTGAAACTATATCGGATACTTATCAAGCCGGTATCCTTCGGCGTGCAGTCAGAGCATTGCTTAAAGCCCATCGCGAGGACGGCCGACCTTTCGGCCGGCTTCTGGGGGATGCCGTTAAAGAATCCATGAGCACATTGTTGATGATTGGCGGTTTTATCATGCTGTTTTCAGTTATTATAAGAATGCTGACTGTTTTCGGATTTTTTGGGATTTTAGCACCAATCCTAGCAGGCATTTTAAGAATCTTTAATATGGACCCCCATCTTGCTCATGCAGTTTTTTATGGAATTCTAGAGATTGATTTGGGAAGCATGGCAACAAGTCGATCAATTGCTCCGCTAGTCGATAAGGCAATAATTGCCAGCTGGATTATTGCCTGGAGCGGCCTGTGCGTTCATGGTCAAGTAGCCAGTGTAATTCATGATACGGATATCAAAATGGCTCCTTATTTCGCCGCCCGTTTCCTGCACGGCCTATTTGCAGCCATATTTACTTGGCTTTTAATGGGTCCCTTGATGCCGGTGTTTATTCACTTTGAATCTCACACGACTGTGAATCGGGAATTTCATCCGCTGGACCGAATTATTTTTTCCGGTGAGCAACTTCTGGTCATTTTAGGAATTTTAATAGGTCTTTCGATTTTAATATATTTTCATCGTCGTTACCGGATTATTTTTAAGGGTAAAAATAGTTCCGGGTTTTAAAATTTTCAGGGTCTCATGGCCTATTTAATAAAAATAAGAAATAAAACCGCCTCCATTATGCATAAACCATAGGGGGGGATTTTTTTGGGGCAAAGAAAAAAGGTTCCAGTGGCACACAAATTAGCTGATTTTTTAGATATACCACTCGACACGGTCATCGACTGGCCGCGGATGACACTAAGTGGTAATAAAAATTTGACAATTATCAATCATCGTGGGGTGATTGAATATGATCAGACTTTGGTGAGAATTAATACTCGTTTTGGTGAGTTAAAGATATCAGGTAGCGGTTTAACCCTTGTGTCGGCTGTGAAAGATGAGGTCGTCGTTGATGGAAAAATCAATCAGTTAGAATGGATTGATTGGAGGTAATCATTTGAATCTCGAGAGGCTGGTCTCTTTTTTCAGCGGTTATTTACAGCTGCTGGTCCGGGGCGCTCATTTGGAAAAATTTTTGAACTTGCTTACAAGTTCCGGGTTGTATTTATGGGATGTTAAACGATTGGGTGTCGAAGTGATGCAAATCAAAGTTCGGGCCCATGCGTTTTTAAGAATCCGGCGGGTTGCCCGGCAAACTCACACCACGGTCAAAATTTACCAAAAAAAAGGCTGGCCTTTTATCAGGCGTAAATTGGTCCGTCGCAAAATTTTTTGGATTGGGGCTATTTCGTTGATTGTTTTCTTGGTATACTTAAGTTCATTCGTATTTATCATTAAGGTTAATGGCTTTGAAGATGGGGAACGGCAACAATTGTTGATTAATCTTTCTCGATTAGGCTTGAAGCCGGGCGCTCCCCGGCGCCAGTTGATGCAGAGAAAAAGCTTAATTGAAAGGGAAGTTATGATTCACACCCCAGGGGCAGTTTGGCTGGGAATCACAATACGCGGGATTGTAGCCGAAGTTCAGGTCGTAAAACGTAAAAATGCACCGAAAGCCGTCGATTCTTGCGATATTGTGGCTGCTAAAGATGGCGTGATTACGAAGATGGTTGTTATAAGAGGTGTACCGGCTGTAAAAGAAGGAGACATAGTAGCCCGGGGGGATTTGTTAATCAGTGGTGTGGAATGGCTTACCAATCCGGAGACCGGGGAACTGGAGAAGCGAGAAGTGGCTGCAAGCGGAATCGTTACAGCCAAAGTGTGGTATGATTTGGAAACAGTGGAACCAAAAATAGTATGGTACCCTGAAGTAAATCAAGATTTTTTTCGGGAATATAGATTAAGATGGGGCCATAAACTCTTGCCTTTAATAAGCTTTGGCCGTCGGCCGTTGCATAATTATTATTGGTCTCGTTGGCGCCGACCACTTTATCAAGGAAGGAATCCGTTTGATAGTGTAGAAATAATAAAGGATACTTGGCAGAAAGTAATTTGGCATCGTAAGGTCCGTAGCCGTCAAGAGATTGAGCGCAGTGTAAAAAATAATTTAGGCGAAAAGCTTAAAAAGCTTGATATTACAGTCGCTCCTTCCACCCAAGTCTCGACTCAAGAGGGAAATTGTATCCGGTATATGACAACATATGAAAAAATGGAAGATATAGCTAAAGTTTTGTTTTCGAGAAACTAAAAGATATTGTAAAGATTTCAGGGGTGTAGATAAAAAGTTTTGATATCACGATAATGGGAAAGGGGCAACATCTATTATTGGGTAATATTGAATACAAGATAGAGATTGAGCCTAATATAGCGCCTCAATTAATTGGCAAATTGGAGGAAAATATCCGGCTCATTGAAGAGGGTTTAAAAGTAGCAATTTTTTCACGGGGTAATGAAATTAATTTTACCGGAGAACAAACGCAGATTGACAAGGGCGTGGCGATCATTCAAATTTTAAATGAGCAGCTTAAAAAAGGGAATGCCGCTTCTCTTGATGAAATCCGCTATCTCGTTCATTTGGCTCAAGAAAATCAATTGAATAAAGCCGCATCGCTTACGGAAGAAGTTGTAGCTGTCACTGCCAGGGGTAAAAAAATATTTCCCCGCACAATTGGACAGAAGCAATATGTGGAGTCGATTCTTGGTAATGGTTTGACTTTTGGAATCGGGCCTGCCGGCACTGGTAAAACTTATTTAGCGGTGGCGCTGGCTGTTGCTGCGCTACAAGCCAAGTCCGTCAACCGTTTAATTTTAACCCGCCCGGCGGTGGAGGCTGGAGAAAAATTGGGATTTTTACCCGGCGATCTTCAGGAAAAAGTGGATCCCTATTTACGTCCGTTATATGATGCTTTATATGATGTGATGGGAGTCGATTTATTTCAAAAGTATTTGGAGCGGGGTATTATTGAAATCGCTCCTTTAGCCTACATGCGGGGACGCACGTTGGATGATGCCTTTATCATTTTAGATGAAGCCCAAAATACCACTCCGGAGCAGATGAAGATGTTTCTAACCCGGATGGGATTTGGTTCAAAAGCCGTTGTTACTGGAGATATCACCCAAGTTGATTTACCCAAGGGAACAATTTCAGGATTGACTGAGGTTGGTGATATTTTTACGGGAGTACCAGGTATTTCGGTAGTCATGTTGACCGATCATGATGTGGTGCGGCATGAACTTGTCCAACGGATTATCCGTGCTTATGAACGATATCAACATACGGTGAATCATAAAGGAGCTGGCAATCTTGGAGCTCAATGAAAACCAAAACTTAAATTCCAAAAAACAAAAAGGCAGTGATGTGCCTCTTGAAATGATGAAAAAAGTTACAGGTATTTTAAGGTTACCTTCTTTTCGAGAGGGCTTTTTAATCATTTTTTGTTTCTCTCTGTTAATCACGTTATTACAGTTTAACCTGTCTCCCCATACCTATGATGTTAAAGTGGGACAAGCCAGTAAAGTTGAGATCATTGCCCCGAAGGATGTTACCGATCATGAGGCAACCAGGCTCGCCCAAAATGATGCCGTGGACCGGGCTCTGGATGTTGCAATGCAAGATCCGGATAATTATCAAATCGACGAACAAGTTAGTCAGATGATTTCCTTTAAACTCAACCGTTTCTTTGAGTCAATCGATTTACAACGTAAAAAATATAATGCGGATCCATTGAAAGTTTTAACTCCCGATTCGCTTCATCCCGAAAGTTACAAGAAGTTTTTTTATCAGACTCCCAGTTTTAGTTTGGTAAAGAGAATGGTACTGTTGCCCGATAGTTCTTATCAGGAACTGAAGGAAAAAACTCATCAAATCATTGCTGATATTGAGCGGCATCAAAGAATTGACATCAAAGGTGTAGCTA
>DNPQ01000256.1:4300-7156 GCA_003501335.1 Bacillota bacterium | reverse complement strand
TTCTGAAGTACTAAAAGCTCCTTCCAGACATCAAAAAGGTCCTTCCGAGGTACTAAAAGCTCCTTCCGATCACCTAAAAGCTCCTTCCGAGGTACTAAAAAGTAGCTTGGAAGGAGCTTCTCCTATTCTGGAGGGAGCTTTTTCTACTTCAGAGCTACTTATTCCAACATACAGGCGACGATATTTTATTGTAAAGAGAGCAAGCCAATACTATTTGTTCACTACATTACCAGCTGCCAATAATACGATTCCATTGACTGCTTTTTCGGCTGAAAAAAATCCGCTATTATCACAAGTTAGTTCGCAACTCCGGGAATAAGCGGGTGTCAAAAAAGGAATCAGACTGGATTGCAATTGATCATTACCCAGCATTTTAAACCTCTGCGTTGCTTAATGATAGACCCGTCAATCATGGACAACTATAAACGTTTCACCACATTCGCAAGTGAATTCAGTACATTCAGCGATTTGCGAAGCACCATTTTCTTCATCAATTCTTTCACTATGAAAGTCGTCAACCCCTAGTTGCTCAATGACACCGCATTTTGGACATTCAAATTCATATACAGTCCATGCCTCTACTTTTAACATCTTACATCTCCCTTCCTATTCAATTTACAATATAATGCATTCGAATTCCACCAATTTTATTTGCGATTCCCATATTTAACATAATCTTCGATGGTTTTAGATAAATTCCTTTATTCAAGCATCAAAAAAATAACCCAAAAATTTTTTTGCTATTTAACCCTCTCTTGTAAGATAAACAGTTCCGGTCACCCATTTTTAAATTCATTCCTCCCTTACCATGATCATCTCTTCGCAATATTCACAATACGGCCTCAATTTTTCATAGTTCCGGCTAAATTCCAACCTGGGATTCAATTGTTTCATCAGCGCATCGGTGGGTCCTTCATTGAGTTGTTTGCAAATCATCCGGGTATCCAAGTCCAAAATGCGGCAGGCTTCAAGCGTTGGACAAAAATTTTGGGAATGGAACACAATCTTGTCAGAAGTTTTCAAAACAACCGGAGCTTCTTCAGGATTAATCCCCAATTTCCGCAGTAAAAGCCGGTAACCATTCTCTACCGGATCCAAAGAATCCAGCCTTAACTCAGGTTCCATTTTTTGATACCAGGAAATCCTTTTGGCTGTGAGTTCATCTCTTAACCGAATCAACTTTTCCGGTGTAATATCCCGCAGCTTTTTTATTTCATCTCTTACATCTTTACGATAAAAAAGGGCAGGACCCGGCATATATTTTTCATCATCAGACAAAAGCATTATTGAAACCTTCCTTCCAAGTTATTCGAGAGCATAAGAAACCGCCTTAAGAGCATGGATCATCGTGGTATCAAATAACGGAATATCGGCATGCTGCTGTTGAATTAGCAATCCGATCTCCGTACATCCCAGGATAATACCCTGTGCTCCCTGAGTTTCCAGGCTGCCAATGATCCTTTGATATTGCTTCCGCGATTCCGGTATTATTTTCCCGAGGCATAATTCTTGGTAGATAACTTGATTAATCAACTTCCGGTCGTTTTCCTCCGGTGCCATTACATTAATCCCGGCCTGTTCAAGACGGGATTTATAGAAATCTTGTTCCATAGTATATTGGGTTCCCAGCAAACCGACCTTTTGAATATGGGCGGCTTTGATTTCGCCTGCCGTTGCATCGGCAATATGTAAGATCGGAATTTGAACCTTTTGGGCAATCTCATCAAATACTTTGTGCATGGTATTGGTACAGATGATGAGAAAATCAGCCCCGGCTTTTTCAAGACTCCCGGCCGCCATCGCTAAAATTTCGCCCGCTTGCTTCCAAGCGCCGATACTCTGTAAATGTTCGATTTCCTCAAAGTCAACACTGTAAATAATACACTTGGCCGAATGAAGCCCTCCACAACGTTCTTTCACCGCTTCATTGATGATGCTGTAATAATGAGCTGTCGATTCCCAACTCATGCCTCCGATTAATCCGATGGTTTTCAAAAGAAATTCCTCCGTTAGTTTATAATAAACCGGTACTCTTGATTTAAGGCTATCCTCTTCAACCGGCTTTGAATTTTTTCCCGTAGGGACAGGCATACAGACACATGCCGCATATTTTTAGCCGTCCTTTTTGCCCTAAAGATTCGAAATAGGCTTCACATTTGGCAACGCTTAAACGTTCCTCTCCGGACTCGCCATCAGCATAATTACAACCCTTAATGGCCCGGGCCGGGCAGGCTTTTACACATTCAGTACAATTGCCGCAGCGGTTTTCAAGCATTTGTTCATTCTCAGCAAACGGGGCATCCGTTAGTACGGATGTCCAACGAACCCGGGGCCCGTGATCAGGGTTGATTAAGAGACAATTCTTCCCAATCCAGCCGAAACCGGCCAATCGAGCTGTGAGCTTATGGGAAAGGGAGGCGCAGACTCTTTCACTGTCGATTCGTTCCGCTGCCGGAAGCGGCATAACCCGATAACCGCTTTTTTGGATCTGCGAACCCACTATCGAAGCAAAATTATCCAGCCGCTGATTGATCACATCGTAGGCATGGGTCTGGTATTGAAACACATTTTCATAACAATCCCGCTCCTGAAGCAAATCGACAATACTTTGCGGCAAAACAATTCCAATCGATATCGCCCGGGGAAACTTCCCCGCCACAGTGCCGCCAATGACTGCAATTTCTTGTTGATACTTTGCGATACCCGCTACTCCAATATAATCAATGGCATGATTTTCGGCCAATTGCCGGATTTTATCAAACAGTTCCAAGGGCATCCCGTTCTTTCCGTTATCCATATTCAAATCCGAATTTGGTATTTATTGCTATTTCTAGCATAATCAAAAAATCCCTTTCG
>DNPQ01000256.1:0-3966 GCA_003501335.1 Bacillota bacterium | reverse complement strand
CATCCAAAAGACATACCTGCATCATCTTACTTGAATTCATTAAAATATAAAATCAAAATCAATTCAAACTGTCTTTTGGTAATTTTCACTTTTTCTTTTCGGACCAATTTCCACAGCTCGGCTTTGGTCATGGCCGGATTCGCTTCTTTTACTTTCACAACCTTGTGAATGGTTTCTAGAGGAATCGTCTTTTGACGGCCGTTCCAATCCTCATCATTCAAATATATCAAAGCTTGAACCATTTTTTCATTCATCGTTTCGGAATCTACCGGCTCCGAAGCCGCAGGAACGGTTGGCTGGAGATACGCCTGGGGGTCATCATAAGCCAAACCGATTTTATTCGCTAATTCATCCTCTTGCGAATAGTTACCGCTAATCCGGACAAACTGATCGCCGCTCATAATCCGAAAATCGTAACGCATCAGATTCAGATCCGGATCATAGGTCATGGTAATACCTGCCGGGATTGCCGCCGCGATGTTTTGATTGTGATGGATGAATTGCTGGGGGACAATCACTACATCCAAAAGGTTGGCTAAAACCATGAAGGTTATATCCTTGCAATGAATACTCTGCCAGGAATAAAATACATCTTTATATTTTAGAATAGGGGCGCTGAGTTTTTTTAACATGGCTTCATCTTGATAGATGACTTTAAAAGTCCGATTTTGCTTATCTTTCAGGACTACGATTTTTTGCGAATCATTTTCGGACTGGTCCAATAATTCGGCATTGAAAGGTTTCCAATCAAAGGCAAATATGGAGGTCCGGCAACTTAGCATCATCAGAATCGCCATCAGCCCTATCGTTAATAACCGTTTCATGGAGTTACCTCCAATTTCAATAATATTTTATCGAAAGGCTCAATTTTAATAGGCCTCAGGACTTCTTTGACTTTGGCGATAATTTGTCCATGGTCCGGAGTGAGTGAAATCCTGGCGATGGGCTTATCGTCATTTTTGAAAATATAAGCAGTATCACCATTTTTCAATGAATAGGCTTGATCGATGAAAATCAACATCCGGTTGGGATTCCGGGCATCAATTACAAATCCGCTTTCATGCCTGGTGATTGACAAATAGTTCATTGCATAACCAAAGCTGCCTAAATAACTGCCTTTGGCATCAACCTGGTTTGCAAGGCCGCTCCAAATTGTTTCATAATCACTGATAATCGATTGTGAAAGTGCTTCCAAACTATTAAGCGCCAAAGGCATTGAATTGGTATAAGGAATCCTTTGCAGGTTATCAATGATCAATTTCTGATTTTGAATTTTCTTGCGCAACTGGTTGAAAGACTGCTCATTCAAGACATCGGTATTATCCAGGATTTTATCATACTTATGTAACGAAGGATTGTTCACATTGGCTATTTTGGCGTTAACCGCCGCAGCGATTTCCCCTTTGGAGAATACCGGATTATAACGTAAAATTAGAGCATCCACCAATGCTTGGTTCTCTTTTTTAAGGTGATCAATCTCCACTTGCTGATCGGCTTTAAGCTTGGAAATTGTAGCTTCATAGTCGGTATTAATCCGAACGATTTCCGTTCCCTGCATTGTATTGAGATCTTGATATTTTTTAACTTGCGACTGGCTTTCCCTGACCGTCTGATTGTTTTCCTGCTGATTGCCGGTGATGGACCTTTGAAGCGCCTTAAGTGAATCTTCCTTTTCACTCATCTGATGCTTATAATTATCCTCCAATTTTTTAATCTTTTCATTCATATCGGCAATGGCTTTTTGCTGATTCTCCGGGGATAATTTTTGTATCTCTTTCATGCTGTTGGTTCGCAAATCCGTCAGCTCTTGTTGAAGCTGCGCCAACTTTTCCTCGTTCGCCTTCTTCTCCGACAATAATTCAATAAAATTAAACTGCCGGAACTCGGGAATATTGACCTCAACCCGCCTGCTTTTTTGATCTTCAAGAGCAGTCAGAAAAAAAGCGCCAACTCCAATGGTTGCGATGTATAAGAAGATCAATCCGTATACCAGAAGATTCTTATTTTTTTTGCTTTTCTCAAACTCATCCGGTAAAGAATAAATCTCCGGTTTGATATTTTTAACCAGCAGATCTTCGCTTAAAAAAACATTTTTAACTTGATCGGCATTCGTCTGATCAGCACTCATACGTTCAGCATTCATCCCGTCCATTTTAATCTGATCCGCATTCATACCGTCCATATTTTTCTGATCCGCATTCATCCCGTCCATTTTAATCCGATCCGCATTCATATCGTTTACTTGCTTGTCATTTTCCATATTCCATCCCACTTTTCCGGACAGGCCGCTGATGTCCGCTCTTTAAAAACTTCGGCGACTGCCAAGGGTGTTTCATTGAATATCCGATTGGCGTTTTTCCAGTCGCCCTCATAATAAAACTGAAGCCCCTGAGAAAAATTATTCAGGGCGGCCCGCAGTCCAACTTGTTCATCACAATTTTTTTGCGGTATCGGCCAATATATCTTGGAACCAACCGTCTTCCCTTTTACCAACACCGTATCAATTTCTACGAAAGCCAATCCATGATCCGTGACATTTTTTTCGACATCGTTCTTGACATATTCAGAAACAATAACCGGTACATTATAAATCCGGGTGAGTCCTTCCAAACGGGAGGCGGCATTGACATTATCACCTATCACCGTATTGGTCATTCGTTCCGAGGAACCGATATTGCCGTAGAAAACAATTCCGCCGTCAATGCCGACCCCAACTTCAATCAGCACCGCTTGATATACTTTTTCTTCAATCTCCGATAAGGCGCCCTTGGTTTTCATGACAAGTTCCCGTTTTTGGCGCATGATTTCCCGCAAGGAAGCAACCAGCTCCTGAATCTTGTAAGCGGAATGAATAGCCTGATAGGACTTATTCCTTTCATGATCATCAAACACACCATACACAGCAAGAAGGGCATCACCGATAATAGAACCGATAACGCCATCGTATTTAATGATTTCCTTAATGGTATTATCATAATGGACGTTCAAAAGTTTAATAATATCCGTTCCCAAGGTTTCAGTTATAAAAGTAAACCGTTTAATATCGGAAAAAAGAATGGTTAATTCCATTTGCTTGCCTTCCAAACGGACTTCACGTTCCTGATATGCCTTTTGGGCGATATCCCGGTTCACGAATTTCCGGAAGATTTGCAGCAAATTATTAATCGTTCCAGCCAGCGAATTAAAGGCCATACCCAAAAAAGTAATATCATCATTGGTAGCGCCCTTTAGATCAATAACCTCTAGCTGTTGGCTTTGGGTCATGGTCATAATGCGATCCGTGATGACTGTGATAAAACGGGTGATGTAGTTTAAAATCAGAATTCCAAAAATGGCGGTAAATAAGGTTATGATAATGATAATCAATGAAATAGTATGAAATATCCGGGTTGATTCCGCGTAAAACTCGCTATATTCTTCGCCCCGGATGATATAGACGTTCCATTTAAAATTATATTTATAAAGTCCGAAATAGGTGTCTCCATTAAAATGGAACGGTAAAGAACCCTCCAGTATTCCTTTCGTACGATTCCGGCGCATCAAAGCCAGTGTTTTATCATCGCTAAAGTGCGAATATTTTTGGATTCGTGAAGCTTGAAAAACAATGACGCCATTGGCCTTGATTCCTAAAAATACTGATTTGCTGTTCTTAAATTGCTCCTGAGCGTTCCGCTCAATATTATGAATGGAATCCCGATAATTATTGCCATATTGATAGATATCATACTGGGTATTGCAAATGGTGTACATCTCTTTGAGGTCCCGAATTAAAAGCTCCCGGATAAATTTGACCAAACCAGCCCGGTTGTACGTTAAATTGACATAGTTGGAAGCCAAATTGGAAACCAAAATAAACAGAGTGAAAATAACAATGATTTTAGTGGCAAGCGGAGTAATTCGGGTTTTATTAATCTTTTTGCCCATAATTTTATTAAACATTTCTCACACTCGTATCATTATTTGAAA
>DNPQ01000187.1:2568-19775 GCA_003501335.1 Bacillota bacterium | reverse complement strand
ACAATAAATTCCGGGGAAAGCGCAAGGGATCTGGCAATTCCAACCAGCTGACGCCTTCCACCATCCAATTCGTGGGGGTATTTATCCAGGACATACTCTTCTAAGCCTACCATCGCAGCAACCGTTGCGATTTTTTCATTCATTTCCCCGGCATTTCTTGCAAGTTTATGGATTTGATAGGGCTCGGACAAAATTATTCTTATTGTTTTTTGTGGATTTAAAGAGGAAAATGGGTCCTGAAAAATAATTTGCATCTTTTTTCGGAATTCCATATCCCGGGCGCCTTTGGCCTCAAAAATATTTTCCCCTTTAAACAGAACTTTTCCGCTGGTGGACGGCAACAACTTCATTAACAGGTTTCCCACGGTGCTTTTACCGCAGCCGCTCTCGCCGACCAACCCCATGGTTTCTCCGGGCATGACTTTGAAACTGATATCGTCAACCGCATGAAGTTGTCCTTTATTTTTCAGGTTAAAATATTTCTTCAGGTTTTGAACTTCCATGAGAGGTTGTATATTATTTTGCGGCATGAACGGTTCCCTCCGTATTCCAGCAGGCTGCATAATGGTTCTTATTTATTTCAGTAAGTTTAGGAGCGGCTGTACTGCATTTTTCTGTACAATGCGCACAGCGGGGATGAAAGGCGCACCCGCTTGGAAGATTTTGCGAATTAGCGACATTACCGGTGATTGCATTAAGCCGTTCTCTTGGCCCTTCCAGCTTAGGAAGCGCGCCGATTAATCCTTTGGTATACCAATGATAGGGGGTGGCGAATACTTCCTGAATGGTACCATACTCCACAATCATACCCGCATACATGACAGCCACTTTTTCGCATATTTCGGAAATGATCCCCAAATTGTGCGTAATCATGAGCAAAGAAGTAGAATGCTCATGTTGCAGCTTTTTCATAAGCTCAAGAATTTGCGCTTGAATGGTTACATCCAAGGCGGTTGTCGGCTCATCTGCAATCAATAACTCGGGATTGCACGCCAGTGAAGCAGCAATGCCAACCCGTTGCCGCATGCCGCCGCTGAACTGATTTGGATAATCCATATAACGCGATTTGTCGATTCCAACCATATTTAATAAATTTTCAACCTGAATTGTTGCTTCTTTTTTACTTAAGTTTTTATGTTTTCTCAAAACCATGGCAATTTGCTCTCCAATTTTATACACTGGGTTGAGCGATGTTAAGGGGTTTTGAAATATCATGGAAATTTTATCGCCGCGAATATCGGTCAGCTCTTTCTTACTCATCGTAAAAACCGATTTTCCCTTGAAACAAATTTCACCATTGGTAACCTTGCTAACCCGTTGGGGAAGCAAATTCAACATTGCCAAAGCGGTCGTGGTTTTACCGGCCCCGGTTTCGCCGACAAGCCCTAAGGCTTCTCCGGGTTCAATCGATAAATTAATTCCATTGACCGCATGAGATGTGCCATTCCCTGTCCGATACTCGATCATCAGGTCTTTAATCTCTAACAACGGTGCCATCTGGACATTTCTCCTTGCTTTGTCATTTGTGAATCCAATCACGAAAGTGCCTTTGGGCTTAGTCGATATTTTTGGGATCCAGAACATCCCGAATACCATCGCCTAAAAAGTTAAAGGCTAGTACCGTAATCATGAGAGCTATGCCGGGAGCGATAACAGTCCATGGCGCCGAGGCGATGTATTCTCTCCCGTCGGCAATCATCGACCCCCAGGAAGGCTGGGGCAAAGGAACTCCTAATCCTAAAAAGCTTAAATTTGCTTCCGTTAAAATCACCATGCCCACTTGCTGGCTCATCAAAATAATCAGGGGCGGGACGATGTTCGGCAAAATCTGAGTAAATATAATGTGAAAATTGGATCCGCCCAGAACCCGGGATGCTTTGATAAACTCCGTATCCCGGATTCCCATCACGCATTCCCTCATTACCCTTGTATAATTTACCCAGCCGACAATAACGAGGACGATTAGGAGGTTCTGAATGCTATTGCCGAAAATAGCCATCACGGTAATGGCAAAAACCATTACGGGAATCGAAAGCTGGATATCGTTCAGCCGCATTAATATTGAATCGATAATTCCGCCGGAATAGCCGGAAAGCATGCCCAAAACCGTTCCGATAATACTCGGGACCACTACGCCGACCAGTGCAATAATTAAACTGATCCGGCTGCCGATAAGCAAACGAGTTAGAATATCCCGTCCTAAAGAATCCGTTCCTAATATATGGCCGGTTAATCCCTTGCTAAAAAATTCCGGTTTTAGCAAGCGGGAAGATAGCGAAGTCGCTTCCGCATTATAGGAAACAACGGCCGGAGCAGCCAAAGCAAGTGCAACAATGATGAAAGCCAGGATGCTTCCGATAATGAAAAACTTGCTTTTTAAGATCTTGCGAATGATACTTTTTTTCCGTGAACTTTGCATAGAAATCCCTCCCTTTCTAGTTGAGTTTCATCCGTGGATCAATGGTGGTATATAACATATCCACCAGTAAGTTCACCATAACGAAAATCGCCGCTGTAATTAAAAGGATTGATTGAATCAATGGAAAATCTCTCATATTTATCGCTTGCACTGTTAATGTCCCTAAACCGGGCCATCCGAAAACCTGTTCAATAATGATAGCACCCGCCAATAACTGTCCGATTTGGATGCCGGTAACGGTTATAACCGGCAGCAGCGCATTCTTCAAGGCATATTTAAGATAAATTTTCCATTGGCTAATTCCTTTGGCATAAGTTGATACAATATAATCTTCCTGCATTACATCGTACATATCCGAACGGAGCATCCGTACGACTATGGCCGAAAGGGGCAATCCCAGTGTGATGGCTGGCATAATGATGTTTTTAAACCCACCGTATCCTTGAGTAGGGAGCCAGCCCAAGGTGACGCCGAACAGTAAAATCAGCAATAATCCAAACCAAACTTGCGACATGGATTGACCCACCAATGCAAAAAGAACCGATACGAAATCCAAGGCCGATCCCCGTTTGATGCCGGAAATGATTCCAAGAGGAATACTAATCAGCAAAGAAATCAATACTGCCATAAGCGTTAATTGAGCTGTTGCCGGCAGCCGTTTAAAGATAAGGCTTGAACACGATTGGTTGTAAAATATCGAAGTGCCTAAGTCACCGTGCAAAACCTTACCCATATAAAGAAAATATTGTATAACAGGAGGCTTATCCAATCCCATTTTTACTTTCATATCGGCTATTTGCTGCACCGTTGCATTTTCCGGAAGCATTAAAACCGCCGGATCGCTAGGCGCAAGTCTCAGCAATGCAAAAGCAATGATCGAGACTCCTACTAATACCAGGACGCATTCCAGAAGCCTTTTGATTATAAACCTGGCTGTTGCCATGGGGCATTTCTCCTTTACCATGATAAGGGGTATTAAGCTGATCTCTTTAATGATTGCAAAGAAGGCGGTGGTGACTGTACCCGCCGCCCTCCTCTGCTGCAAAACTCCGTGTATGGTGATTTATTTGCCGCCAATGCTTATTCTTCTTAAATCCATAACACCATCCGGGTAAACAATGAGGTTTTTGATCTTCGAGGAATGAACGGCAAACATATCCAGGCTTAATACGTAGATCATGGGCGCCGCTTCTTGCATGCTGATTTGGAATGCTTGTTGCATTAATGCATCTTGCTTCTTCAAATCCGTGCTCTGAGAAGCCTCTTTAATTAAAGCCAGTTGTTTCGGATTGACAAACTCGGTATGGGCGGAATCCGTCGTATAGTGCATATTGGCATGGTTGAGACTGGAACCGTTACCATAAAAGATGTTGGAAAAACCCAGATCGTAATTTCCCTTCGAACGTTTGGCGACAAAAGAAGCGCCCTCCATGATTTCCAGTTTAACCTTGAAGCCTACTTCGGTCATCATGGCTTGAATGGCCTGCAAAACTTCCTTAGTCCTTGGAACCTTGCCGTCAATCGCCATCAAGTATACTTCCTGTCCTTTGTAAGAGCTGCCGGCAAGTAGTTTTTTTGCTAATTTAGGATCGTATTTGGCATATTGCTTGGATGTCTGGGCGTCCTTATTGTATCCAATGACCCCGGCCATGGTCGGCCAATAAGCGGCAGTACCGGAACCTAAAATGCTTTTAACGATTAATTCACGGTCGATGCAATGCATAAGCGCCAAACGGGCATTTTTATCGAAAAAAATCCTTCCTTCGCCTGTTTCAACGGACATAAAGGTCATGGTCAATCCGGGATCTTGGCGGACGACGATTCCGGATTTCCCTTTTAAAGAAAGCGCTTGATCCGGGGGGACATCTCCGGCAATATCGATTTCTCCGGTTTTTACACCTGATATCCGGGTCGTATCTTCGGAAATAGGACTAAAGATGAGTCTGTCTACATTCGACTTTTTGCCCTTCCAGTTCCAATAATTCGGATTCTTTTCAAAAACCGCTTGATGACCCGGATCGTAACTCACAAATTTCCAGGCGCCTGTCCCCGGATTGGTTTTAAATAAATTGGAACCCTCTTTTTCCAATGCCTTCGCCGGCAATATGGAAGCGACGGAAACCTCGCTTATAAACGCGCCATATGGCTGGGAAAAGTGGAAAACAGCAGTAAAATCATTAACAACTTCTACGGATTTAAGGTTCACCCACAAGTAATGCATGGCCAATGTATTATCTTTTGCCATGCGTTCAAAAGTTGCTTTTACACAATTGGCGTTGAACTTTTCTCCGTTGCTGAATGTAACATCTTTTCGTAAATAAAACGTCCAATCTTTGCCGTTAGGAGAAACGCTCCATTTCGTAGCAAGCGACGGGATATAATGACCCGCGTGATCGCTCTCAATTAACGTATCATAGATTAGGATACGCGCTATATAGGACGGCAAACTAGGCTGGCCTGCCGGGTCCCATGTATAAAAATCCTCCGCTAACGAATAGGTAACAACTTTCTTTGAAGCTGCTTCAATACTACTACATGCAATAACTGAACCCAACAGAAGCAAACTTACTACCAAAGCCAAAACTTTTTTCATTTTACTCCCACGATCCTTTCTATATTTTTGTTGAATTTTGATCCTGATGTGCAAATCATAATTTTTAATTCAATAATGAATATTTTTTATGATTCTCTGCAGCAAAATCAATTTTCATCATCAATTTATAATATTTATGGCTGGCCGTAAATAAAACAAACTCAAGATGATTAACATTTCTTATCAAAAAGAATAAGATTTGTTAACAACCGTATATAATGCTCTCTAACATAAGATCAAAAAAATTTTTTTTAGGTTATAATAAGAATATAAATTAAAAGCCCTTCGCGTCTTATTTTGGAAGTGAAATGGAGTGCTTTGGAAGCATTTTTTCGCCATTTCAGTTAACACAAAATTCACGAGTTAGAAAAACAATTTTAACAAATCTATTATTTTATTATTTGGAGTAAATTGCCAACCGTCCATTTTCTGGAAGACCGTTTTTCTTGTCCCTTTTGGGGGGCGAGAAACTCAATCATATTTAACTTCTTTAGGCCAAATGTATAATTTTCCGGTTACGGGCCTACAAAAAAGCGTTTAGCAGGGAGGATTGGCAATTTTGTTGAAGATAGAGGGATATAAATCATATCCTTGACAGACCGGGGATGGAAATTTAAGAGTCCTTCATCCCGCGCCGAATCTTGAACCGAGGCCCTCTACAAAATAGATGTATAGCGCCATTTATTCCACAATTTCAAAATCGGCTGACCCAACCCAATCCAGAAAAGGCGTCAAAAATCATTCAACAAAGAGGGCGGTTATTGCATGGAGAAAATAAGGGAATTCTTTTCAAGCATCAATAAGAATATATTCTTTGAAAGTTTACTGCTAATCGCGACACTCTGCCTGTTAATTATGGCTTATGTTATTGTTTTCGCATTCTTCCCCATCGTTAAGGCGAATAAAGAGAAAAACATTTCCCTTTATACGAATACATTAGACGGTGTCCAATCCATGATCGATTATTCTTTATTAAATATGCATGACATTCTCACCAAAACCAGCCAAGAAAGCAGTATTATCGGCGCGGTTGTCTCTCCCCAGTCCGATTCTCATGATATGGATGTTCTGCTTAGTATTTCCGCTTTAAGCGGGGAAAATGAATTAATCGATGGAGTTTTTTTATATATTCCCCAAAACGGGAAAGTCTTTGATTCCCGATATGTATTAGCCAGCCACAATAATTTTTACAAAAAATATATTATCGATAAGTACTATAAAAATTACAATACCGGCAATTGTATTGACCGGAACGGGAGAATTACCCGAATTATCCAATATGGCTCAGAGTTATTTTTGATACGGGATTTCCCGCTGGATGGCCAAAAGAGGTTGGGGACCTTTTTCATCAAAATTAATAAAAATAAACTTTTTCAAAATGCAGGCATTAAAAAGGCCATATCGCCCAATCAACTTTTCATCTATGATTTAAATGGAATCCCATTATTTGAAAATCATCTTCATGACACAGACAAATACCGCCAAGTTTTATCCAGCATCAAAGGAAATACCGTACATACTGTTGGAAAGATTAACAAGAGGCTTTTCTTATATTCAAAATCGAACATTACCCAACTTCAATATTTTTTTGCCACGGACGACATTGAAATGTTCAATATTAAGCAAATTATTATTTTAATTATCCCCATTTTTTTCTTATGTCTTTTAATGGCGTTTTTTCTGACGAAAAAAATCTTACTTCCCATTAAAAATATTATTTATTTCGCCAACAATATTAGAATTGATAATTCAAATCATATTATCAATCATATCAAGGCAGTTGATTCAAATTTGGGTAATGTTCCCCAAACCGGCACCGCACCGGCAAATTCCATCAATGATTTAAAAGTTACCTTTTCCAATACGGTAAACAGCATTACGCATTTAAAAAATGTAATAAGCATCTTACAGCCGGATATTTCATCGATAGTATTTAATGATCTGCTTTCCGGCAAACCCATGCAAATATCGGACATTGATAATATTCTAAATAGCGTTAATAGCCCCATAAACGTCAACGGGATTTATAATGTGATGGTATTCGATATCGCTAAAAATGCAGCCCTTGATCTGATCGATGAATTTTTGGCTTTAAGCAAGAATACGTTGGATGATAAAAAAAGCGGCAACTTCGACGCTTATTATCTGCATATGATCAACAACTTTACATATGTAGTTATCTTTCAATTTGAAAAAGGTACGCTACTGGGAAATATTAAACGATTAGAATCGGAGCTCAGGGAAAATTTTTTGAAAAAGGCCAGCAATTTGCATATGGATATATCGATTAAAACCGGGAATTTATGCAATTCGATTCTTGATATACAATTTTCCTTCAAAAAGGCTTGCCAACAAAATTTCCAAAATGCAACCGAGGACAATATCACCGGTGTTCCAAATATGAATACTTATTATGACAAGGACTATTTTGCCGAACATTCGAAAAAATTCTTTGAATTAATCCAAAACAACGATGAAGCCAGCGCTTTATTAATTGCACAGCAAGTATTCCAGGACATCCGTAGTAAATATGAACTCAGCCATGGAAAGCCGCTTTATACTCTTTGCGTTGAATCCATATTGGATACCCTGTTAAAATTCAAAAATGTCGATTTCAATAAAGGCGATCTATTTCAAATTTGTGAAATGTTAAATACTGCGGACGATTGGAGCCAAATGGAACAAATCATCGATAATTTTCACAAACAAGTCATACCCTTGGCTTTAACCCATTATAAAAAGCTAAATAACCAGTATTTCGTTAAAGCAGAAAATTACATTCAGAAATGCTATGCCGATTCTTCTTTATCATTAAGCACCATAGCGGAATATCTGAATACCAATGCGACATATCTTAGCAAATTGTTTAAAGATAGCCTGGGTACTAATTTTAATGATTACTTGAATTCGTATCGAATCGAAAAGGCAAAATCTTTGCTTTGCAATTCCAATATAAAAATAGAATCGGTGGCTACCGCAACCGGATTCAATTCTCAACAAAATTTTATCCGTGTTTTTAAAAAAAGTGAAGGAATCACACCCGGCCATTACAGATATTTAAATCAAGGCTCTGTTCAAGATAATTGTTGATTCTATCGCGCGCAACCTTTTGAAGAACGGGCCTTTTTTAGGGGCCTTCAATTTAAACCTTGCGGCAAATCTGATGAAGCCAGATATCGTCATACTCTTTGAGCAGCTTATCAGGGTCTTCTTCAACAGACTGGTCGCTCTGGTAAATTTCCAGTCGAGGATAAATTTTTTAATGCCGGCGCTTTTGAATGATATAGACAATAAGAAGTAAAGGATGATATCATAAAATCAAGATTTGTCAATTTGGACAAATTTCTTTAAACCATTTTCTGAGGTGAATGTCGCTTTGAGTAATGAAGAACTGATCAACGAATTAACAGCGAAAATTACAGCAGGCGTCCATCCTGAAAGCATTATTTTATTTGGTTCAATGGGACGCCAAGAAAATAATGATGATTCGGATATTGATCTCCTGGTGGTCTGGAATGAAGAAAGCACCTTATCAAACCACGAACGCCGCTTGAAATTACGGCGTTTAATTGGCGATTTCGAAAAACCTCTTGATCTTTTGACCTGCACATCTACAGAATTGGCTAAAGCCTTAGCCGAACCTCATTCTTTTACCTCTCAAATCGTCAGGGAAGGAAGAATTATTTATGGTCGACTCAACTGATTTTGGGAAGTGGATGATCAGGGCGTCTCAAGACTTAAGAACTATAGAAAACAATCTCAAGGATGACCCGGAATTTTTAGCATCTGTAAATTGTTAATTTAGCACAACAAGCAACAGAAAAGATTTTGAAAGCTTTCCTTTTGTTCAAAGGTAAAGGACTCCCCAAAACCCACGCTCTTTTATTCTTAGCCAAAAAATGTTCCGAAGTTAATCCCCAAATTCATATTCTTCAAGAAGCGCTTGAATTACTTAATCTCTATTCCATTGAGGCTCGATATCCCGGCGATTTTTTCGATGAAATTTCCGCAATTCAAGCAAAGCAAGCATATCAATCCGCAATGTGTGTTAAAACATTTATCAAGAAGGAAATACAAAATCGGGATTAACTGATCCCATTCACTCATTAATCCTGATACCTTTTCTTCTGTTACAATTTCTGAAGCAACTATAAGTTTCAACCACTCATTTATTTTCCGCGCCTCTTTACAAGCGATACTATATTTTGTAACAAAATCAGCTCCGCTTTGGCTTGACTGCCCTTCTTCGACATTCGCCCCTATCGAAGTACCGATATGAAAGAAATCATTTCCGGGTTTCATTTTCAAACTTCACCCTTCACAATTCAAACTTTTATTTTATCTACTCCCCTGCCAATCATTGCTACCCAATATCCTAATAATATCCCGTCCATCAACGCCGCGCTGTAGATTAACTCGTCCCGGCGGGAAATTTGGGTAAGCCAGATGTCGTCATATTTCTCTAACAGCTTATTATCTTCCGGGGACAGTTTGACTGAGGCGCTCGCCTAGTTCCTTATATTCGGGGTCGTCTTTGACAATCTCGTCATCGACCTGGACGATCCGGTCGAAAATGAATTTTTTGATGCCGAGATCTCGGTCGGTAAGCATGGGATATACCTCCTTACTTAATTGTGAAGAGTAAAGTTCGAAGCTTGAAATTTAAACCTTTTTCGCCTTTAACTTCTTGATAAATGAATGCCGATTCTTTTTGTCCACGGCTTCCACCGGCTGGGTCACTTTTTGAGCGGCCAAAAAGCCGCCGACACCTACGGATTTCGGACTTCCCTTTATTCATCCAGGGTTTCTAGTACGTCTCCGCCATCCCTGGCCTTTTGTCTGGCAATTATATGAGGCTTCCGGGGGCGACCGTAGATTTTCATCCAAGAAAATATACGTCGCCCCGCCTTCCTCCTTGAAGCGTAAATCTTTTGGGTGTAAAAAATTATGGCTAACGAATTGATCCTATTTGACTTCTAAAATCTAAAAGAATAAAAGTGTGACCTATTAGCTTTTCTTTCACTTTTTATTTTGATCTACCATTAATAGCAAACACCCCGACAATTCATTGACTGTATATTTGCAGCCGGGCTTAAAACCGCATCGATCCAGCCACTGGCCGGACAGGCGAAGCATGGGAACTTTTTTGCCGTTACTCAGGAGGGCATAGACGGTGTGGTCGTGAGATTTCATAGGATTGAACCTCCGTTAAATGGGTGTGAAAGAATAAGCCTTTGCCTCCCCTTGAGAGGAAAGGGTATTTATGGTAAAATGAAACGATTGGGAAAAAATAGCATAATGTTATTTCTATAAGTGTTGCAATATGTTGTATTAATTAATATTAAAATAATAGTCTTCGGTTTCTTTGTAAACTTTCAGTGGACTCTAATTTTAAAAAATTCCCTTTTCTAAATATTTACAGCCTAATTATAATCCACTATCAGTGGACTGTCAATCATAATTTTCCATTATTCCCAATTTTGTTTAATCTCTTTAAAGCTTTTTAGGAGGAGATACTTTGAAAATACCCACGACATTTGGTGAACGGTTCAAGCAATTGCGAGAAGAACGAGGCTTAACCCAACCAGAAATAGCCAAAGAATTAGGCGTAATCAAACAAACTATATCCAACTATGAAAACAATGATCGCGAACCGGAGTTTTCCGACTTAGTGAAGATCGCAGATTTCTTCCAAATATCTATTGATTATTTACTGGGCAGAACCAATAAGAGATAATATCCTATATAACTAAAGCTTTTTATATAACTCTGATAATGAATCATTTATTTGTTGAAGTTGAATTTTTAGATTTTTATATTTTTCTGTTTCAGTATTTATCGATTTGGCTCCATTAGGCGAAAATTTCATAGAAGTTGTAAAATTAGTTACTTCCTCAGTTACTTTATCACGTTCGTTTTTCAGTTCGTTAATTTGTGAAAGGATAATGTCCGTATTTTTCGCTCTATATTTATCTAGCAATTCCTTAAGACTATTGTTTTCAGCTAATAGATTATTGTAATACTCTTTTTGAATGTAATTAGTTTGTAATTCTCTATAGTAGTCCTGATAGTAAATGTATGTGCCTTTCTTTTCTATTTCCAAATTGAAAAAACCTTTCAAAAAAAGCAACATCCCAAAAGCTGAAGTGAATCCGAATATTACAGCAGTTATGTATGTATAAAAAGGATGTAATTTTATCTGATGTTCTAGATTATTATCTATACCATTTATAGTTTGATTATCCAAAATTAAATCCCCCTTATTTATAACAGATCTATGATTTTTCTAGCATAGCAAAATATCATCTGAACAGTCCTGATATTTTAAAGGCCCAAGAAACTATGACAATTTAGTACTAAAAGTGAAAGCATGATTTTATAAAATAACTGTAAAAAGCTAATCTTCGAGTATAAGAACACCCCAATGACTGAATATTATGGCAAATTCAATCCTTGATCTATGTTTCATTTCATGGATTAAAATCAATGTGAGAAATACTAACTAATTGTGGCACCAATCACATCTGCTAATAAAGATTTTAATTCCAAAATTTCCATGCTGGTAATAGCAGCTCTATCCGGAATTAACTGAAAGCTTTTATAGATTTTATCTTTAAAATTAGCATCAAAAGAAAAAAACTTGTCTCCTTTATTAATTCTTAAGGTTGTTTTAAAATCTTCTATATCTGTAACTATATCATCTTCCGGTATATCTATTTCATAACATATAAATTTATAGATATGTCTAAATGGGTGATTAATCTTTTTATGTAAAGTACCCTTTAGTTCAATATATTTAGGGTTACTTTGATCTTCAACCACGAAATCAATACCTTTTGTAGTATCGTAGTCTAATAAATTAAAGTTAAATAACTTTGGATAATTAGCTATCAAATTTATAAATAGAACCATTGTTTCTGATTCAGAATAACCAGAAGAACGCTTAGTTGGTTCTAGAAGTTTAACCCCATTTGGCAAATTAATTATCCTTTTCTTAGCTGATATTTTATACCGCTCTTTTAATAATTTACCATCCTCTTCAATTGACATTAATTGATTTTCCAACTTTTCGATCTCTACACGTTCATTAATAGAGTCTTTAATTTTCTGATTATTAAAGATTTCATTCAATTTCTCTTTTACAATTTCTAATGTTTCTAATTCAGAATTGTTTATTGACCCTCGATTAGCAGTCAACTTGAACTTGTCACAATCTACAAAAGCTTGCATAAAGGAATATGTTCCCTTTGCTCCTTCAATCCATTCATCTATTTTTTGAACTGGTACTCCACCTTTGCAAGCCCAAACTCCATATCTTTCAGAATCCGTATGTGAAATTTCTGTTCGGCTTTTGCCTCTCCTAGTTAGCAAAATATCATAACATCGCTTTGTTTCATATCCTTCAATATTAATTAATAAATTGAATTGAGTCCCATCAGAACAATTGACTTTTTCCTTAAAAATCATTTTACTATAATATTCATAATAAGCTTTGCTACTATTTATCAAGTTTGCATAAGCTTTCATTGTCTTATCGGTGTATCGTTCCATAGGAAAATAATGTCCAAGGTCAATTTCTTCAAATGCTATATTATTAATAATTTTAAACTGAGGTAATGGATCCATATCTATCACTGAATTATATTCTTCTCTAAAGCTTTCAATATCTAACCCATGTAAATATAGTTTAATTCCTTCATTTTTAAGTTTCTCATCAAAAATTGTCCTAATTGTACCAAAAACCGTATACCATTTTGAGTAGTCCCTTAAATTTTTATGATTTAATTTATATTTAGTATGCTGTGTATTAAAATGTAAATGCCCAATAATTCTTACAAAAAACCCCTGTTCCCAAGTAATTGGTAACTCCAAACCACAGTCTACAGGAAGTTTAAAACTAGAATATTCAATAGCATTATTTTGTTCAATCTGCTTAAGTGGTTCGTTCAATTCTACAGTCCAATATTCTTCCCTAGTCTTGGAGGTAATTAGAACCTTACGTGAATTAAAAAAAATCTTTGAACCATGTCCTTTATATCCTAGCTTTCCTTTTAACGGGATAAGATTATCATCTACTTTTGAGGAATTTGCCAGATCGAAAAAACATGCAACCTTTTGTTTAGGTAAACCATTACCATTATTCCAAATATCTATAATTAATTCACTGCCACTCATTTTTTTTAGTTCATATACGTTACAATATACTTCTGTAGCGTTCTCATCTATTGCGTTTTGAAATGCTTCCCGAAATATTTCAAGAGGATCACCAAAATCAGTAATTATTTGATATAGCTCATAACCTTTATTTATCGTAATTTCCGGCATATATAATCACCCACAAATAGTATATTTAACAGCATCGTTACATTACTTACATTCCCCAAAAATAGTTCCTGATGAACCTATGACAACATAGAAAAAAAGCCTAATTTGCTGGTAACCCGAGTTTATCGAAAAAGGCACGATTCCTTTCTTTTGCTGCATTGACTAGCCTATCAAATGAAATTACTTCTATATAAGCATTAAAATTAGGATTATATCCAAAATATCCAAGACTATCCGAAGTCTTAATTAGTTGGTGAATTTTAGCTCTATGTTTTACTGAATCTGTAATATCACATAGGATATAACAGTATCCAGGAATGCTTTGTGATTCTGGTATTTGTCTACCTGCTGCTGTGCACACCTTTCCGTTCCTAATTCTTTCTAAATATCCTAAAGCTTGCTCTATAGGGTCTTTTTCTTCTCCTTCTTTTGCATCATCTCTCATTGGGCGCTTTATCTCTATTATTTCAATAGATGCTAATGGTATTTTTTCACCCTCTGAGACTAATATAGGATTATCAAAAACATTAAGTGCGACGATGTCAGGTTCCTTTGTATCTGAACTACCTGTAATAGGCATAGATAATAAAGTTTTATCAGAAGCAAGATAATCATGAAATGCTAACCTTTCATCTACAATCCATAAATTATAACTATCAGTAAAAATTTCGTTTGATTCTTTGCGCATTGGCATTATTAGTTTGTGAATAAAATCTTCTCGAGAGTATTTACCATCTTTGCCAACTTTAAGTGCATCTGTAAGAAGGTCAAGTATTACCTTTCTATGCGACACGTAATTTGCAAGATCTGATTTCTTTATATCTGCTGCGGTACTAAGATATGATTTTAATTTTTCTTCATATTTAGGGAGATCATCATCATCAACCGGCTTCATCAAATCATGTCCATCCGAAATAAGTTTCTCTTCAATATCAGCGAGGTGTTTATGTAGAATAATATCTATTTCCTTATCAGATAATGAAGGGTCAAGTAACTTACATTCCTCAGGTAAATAAGACATAATGGGCCGATATCGGGGTTTTTTTTGAGAAACAAAATCTTCCATACGTTTTCTACTCTTGATTATATTTTCATCAAGATACTTTGATAAATTTTCATTTGCACGTTTGATCACTGCTTCATTGATATCTTGAAGACTAATTTCTGTATCTTTATACAACCCGTTAGAACTCTCTGGAATATCAAATTCAGTTCGTTCTGGCCTAACACAACCATCAAGAAATTCAGAGCAAACGTAACATTTATAAGTAAAGTTGCCATTTTCGTCATGTATCTGACCGAAAAGCCCTGGAATTTTTCCAGTAATATTCTCATCCTTAACTGGTCTATTGGCTGCACAAAGAACTAATGAATGAATTTGGGACGCGATCCGTAATTTTATATGTGTCAATTCAAAAATTTTCCCTTTAATTGTAAGTGACTCAATTTCGGCAGATGAATACATATATTCATCATAAATACTATCTAAAGAAACATTTTCTTCTTCATCATGGACATATATTTTAGGTGCTCCACCTTTCCGAACAAAGTACCATAAACAATGTTCAAATATGTTATTTGAAATAGCATGAACTGTTTTCGGAGATATTTTTGAATAGTAAGGTATAAAACCATCCAAATATACAATTGTTTTTGATTTAACTTCATTGGTAAAAATTTCCTCTTTAATGTCGCTAATACCTTTACCCATATCAAAAGTAAAGTTTCGACGTTTATAAATGCCATTATCAATGAATATACTATCAATTGTTACAATATTAAATGCTTTAAGCCATAATAACCTTCCTACACCTCGACCACCTTTTTTAATTTTATGTTCGCTATCCAAAGTCTGAAAAGATTCCATATTGTCATTGTTGAAGCCAATTCCATTGTCGGCTATTTTAAAACCAATAATTTCTTCGGAAGTCTTGGGACCTTTATTTCGGTTTTCTAAATCCATAATATATTGAGGGCTTCTAATAATTTCAATATCAATAATGCCCTCAGAATTATCCAAACCAGCTTCTTCTATTGCATGAATTGAATTTACAACTGCTTCAAACAATGGAAGCAACCCATGGCTTTTCGGTAAAATTGTATTCCTAAGTCTTCCATGTAGGTTTGTATTAAGGCTCATTACTATTTCCCCAGTCTTTAACAATTTAGTCTCTCCAGGTCAACAATAAAGACAAATAAATAATTTTTCTCCATTACAAGATATTGATCAAATTTAACATAAATAAGCAATTCTTCAAATAATATTCTGTAATAAAATAGAAAAGCCTTCCAAAATTAAGAAGCTAAATGATATTTTTAGTCAATGAATTAATTCCATTTTGCTTTTAAGACCCAATCAACTCCCTCCGTCATTTGAGACACGACGTCGAAAAGCGCCGCTTTAAAACAGGACGTTTTTAGCGGTTGCCCTCCAAAGCCTCATATAATTGCCAGTCAGAATGCCAGGGATGGCGGCGGCATTCAAAAACCCTGGATGAATAAAGGGAGGACCGGAAGCCGTAGGTTCCGGCGGTTCTTTGGGTTCTTTCTGACCGCTCAGAAAGAACCTCAGCCGGTGAAAGCCGTGGACCATAATACTGGTCATTCATTTATAGGCATCATGAATAAAGCAATAAATGACCTATTCAGCATCTTGAATAAAGCTACTTTAAAAAGTAGCAAGAAGTGTCAGGATTTCCGGCAAATACTCGGGAAATCGGTCATGCAGTATATCAAAAAGCGTAGATGTGGGGAATCAGCCGGGGAACTTACATTATCTTCTTCCCTGATGAGTCCCTGGAAATTGTGGCTGCGACCATGGTCCGGATCTTTTCACCGCCCGATTCTCAGACGCTCGGGGACGGGTTGGCGCCGGGCGGTTTTTATTTCCTCCGTTTCCATTGCATCCATTCATAGCCACTGCCAATACCAGCATCAAAGTAATTCCTACCATCTTATGATTCTTCAATTCTGTCCATCCTTTTGATTTTTTGCTTTAGAATCATAGAATAACCATGAATAACCGTCCAATCCAGGGAAATTGTTGGAAACCATAGCCCAGTCCGCAAAGGACCAAATCATTTTTCAGAATCCAGGTAAAAAAATCAAGTATAATGGTAAATGGAAAAAAGTAAAATCGAAGGTCTGAAATGTAACTCCGGTTCAAACCGGTATTACAAAACCCAAAACCCCAAAAATGATGATAATGAAGAATTCCTCAAGCATAGCAGTAATGTTCGAACCCGCACCCGTCGCCCAGGGATGGCGACGGCGCGGCTTTAAAACACGATGTTTTTAGCCGTCGACATTCAAAACAACCCAAGAAGGCACTAACATGGATGTTAGTGACAGTCCAATCAAAAACTCCGACTCCGAACACGGATGTGAGGAGATATGAAGGAGAGTCCGGGAAACCATGGGTTCCCGGCGGCCTTTTGGGTCCTTTTGGGCCGCTCCAAAAGGACCTCAGCCGGTGAAATCCGTGAACCATAATACTGGTCATTCATTTTTGGGCATCATGAATAAAGTAATGAATGATCTGATCGGCATCTTGAATAAAGCTACTTTAAAAATTAGCAAAAAGTATTAGGATTTTATTATAGGAAAGGGTTCCCAGAGGTTTAACGTGTACGTAAATCAATCCAGGATAACCGTAATCATAGTTGCTGGAAGCATGTACGACAATTATCACAGCTCAAATGAAAAGAAAATTTCTCCATCTCACAGACCAAGAAGAATGTCGGCCAGACTGCGCGGGGAGGATTCAAACGGGCAGTGTCCTGTTTCGAGGGTGTACACCTCGCCACAATAGGTTTCGGCAACCATCTTGTCTTGTAGCCTTACGTCGATCACCTGATCGAGTACACATCG
>DNPQ01000187.1:0-2327 GCA_003501335.1 Bacillota bacterium | reverse complement strand
CGATCACCTGATCGAGTACACATCGTACATAGGCTTTGGGGATATCATTGAACTTATCACTCAGAACGACGGGCTGATTCTGGGCTGCATTAGCCTCGGGGCCAAGACGCTTCGCTAACGCCAGCGCTACATCTCGCGGAATATCATTATAAACAAAGTCGGCACAAGACTCTGGCGTGACCTTTGATGTCTTTCCATCCGCAGACAGTATAAAATCATGGCCGGATGCCACCAGTTTTTCATGAAATGTTGGCTGGATGCTTTTGGTGATCCCGACGCAGCTTTGACCGTCCCGTGGTAAAAACGCTGAAATATAAACAAGTTTTTTGATTTTACCCGGGATATAGCACGCCGCCTGGCTCGTTATCATACCGCCAAAACTGTGACCGACCAGAATAACCGGCCCGTTAAGCGGCGCAACTACAGCTTCAACAGTACGGGCATATTTTTCAAGGTTCTGATCTTCTATAGGTAATTTGTCCTCTCCATGCCCCGGCATATCCGGAGCTATCACGGTATGCCCTTCGGCTTCCAGCAATGGTCGAAGTTTCTCCCAACACCAACCGCCGAGCCATGCTCCGTGAACAAGAATAAATGTATTACCCAATTCAATGTTCACCCTTTCTCGCTAATATAAATAGAGGCTGTTGCAAAAGTAATTAAAATTAATGAAAAATACAATATATAGCCTAAAATGTTTGGTAAGTTCCATATATTGCATTTTTCTATCGTTAAATTTTATTTTGCAACAGACCGTTCGCTCACCCTATCGCCCTAAAGCGAATCTAAAACATCATACTCCGTTACCAATTTACCATAGCCGCGCATGAAAATCTACATTTCCATCCTGTTCCCCGTTTTCGGCGACGAAATGAAATGGCACACCTTTATTGTGGGCGATTTACACTGAAGCGAAAACCGCCCATTGCTCGTTGGGGAGCGCTCACCTTAAACGAATTCCCCAAAATAAAACAAAAAAACCAGCCCTTTTTTAGCCGGTTTCATCAATCATTATTTTAAAAATTCCCCTTTCAATTAGGGAATATCCTGCCTGCTTTTTGCTTTAGACATGAAATGTTATTAATGTTATTTCAGAAGCTTTTTTAATTTATCGATCCCCGCCTGAATCGATTTGGTCGATCCTCCGTTTGACTGAATCACTTTTACTCCCGGCGGTTGTTTCTTTTGTGAAAACCCCAAAAAAATACCCCCTTTATTAGAGGTATTTTTCACCATATTAAGGATAAATATACTATTTTCTCTTTTTTTCGTAAGAAGCCGCTATCTCTCGCAAGGTTTGAATCCCGGAGGATATATTTTTCGGTACCGGCTTATTACTCTCAAATTTAAACGGTTTTTTGGAAACGGGAGCAACCCGACAAGTATTAACAGCCATCTGAGTTTTCTCCTTTTTTTGCTTCAGTGTGTTCTAATAGTATTAAACAATCTTGATGTGCTTGCGCCCACGTCATAATCGTTGATATAGATAAATACAAATTGAAAGCGGCGCTTAATTCACCTTCGGTTAGTAAACAATCGGCATTTCTTGCATCAAGGATAATGACAGTTTCACCATCTTCAAGGTTACCCCGAAAAACCGCAATTCCGAGTGTATCATCATAAACGTTGCCTACATTAATATTTTTCCGGCAATCTAACCGGACCTGAGCAGCGATATGAATATCTAAAGCAGTAATGGCCTCCTCTGTGATGGGGATGACATCAATGGTTACTTTAGATTTAGAATTATATATTGATAATAATATATCTTTTACAATCGAACGTATTTCTTCTCCAATACTTTTGGGACTTTGAAGTATTTGATCCTCAAAAGAAGGAGCTATAAATTCAACTGTTGCTTTATTAAGGGCTGTTATATATTCAATCTGTTTTTGGGCTTGTTCAAAGTCTTTCAGGGCATTTTTGACTTCTTTTTTAAACGATAATTCCACGCCAATAATTTTCGCTACAAACCCACTTAGTTCGCCTGGATGAAGCATTAAATGAATCAAAATAAAGATCAAAAATGCCAATAATACCTTCAAAAAAATCGAAAGAAACAAGAAAGACGTAATATCAATGACACCCCAAAAAGTCTGTGATTTATTCTTTCCTGCCTCCATTATACCATAGAACGAAGAAAGCAAAATAATGTTCGTAACAGTTACATATATCAAAATTGGAATAAGCTTCTTCTGCTTTTGGATATGGTAGATAATGACTCCAATCGAAATGAATATCGTTAGAATTGAACCAGCCCAACAAATTATTTCTCTGGGTTCAAAAGATGTACAAAGTAGCTTTATAAAAACTTTATTCCAATTTAT
>DNPQ01000283.1 GCA_003501335.1 Bacillota bacterium | reverse complement strand
AAAGTCATAACCAGCCAGACTGGCGTTGGTAAAATTGTTTCCTACAAAAATGCCTTCTTTTCTGGGTTTGATTTGCGATAGATCGACACCGGAAAAGTCATTGTTATATAACCAGACACCGGCGATATTCATTCCAATACAGGAACTGCCCCGGAAATCACAGTCCGATATATCCCTACATCTTGAAAATGTTACATTCAATAATTTTGATTTGGTAAAGGCCGTATTCTTGATCCCCTTGACTTCAAACTGGCAGGCGGTCAAGTCGGAATTGCTAAAGTCGCACCCGGATAACAGATTGGCAAATTCATCGGCATTGCCTAAAAATCTTGCTTCCCGCATGTCGCATAATCGAAATGCATTGTCATCCAACATGCCTGGTATTTCAAAGAGCGTCCCCGACAGCTTGGCCCGATAGAAAAAACTTTTTGAAAGGTTAAAACCCGTGATCTTCGCCCCGGTCAAATCGCTTCTGACCAAACTCATCTGCTGTAACAATCCATTCTCGATCTCCGCCCGCTTCAATCCGGCTCCATCAAAATTCGTCCGGTCCAAGCGGCAGTCCTTGATCTTGGCCCCATCCATGATACTCTTAGTAAACTGTGTCCCGGCCAAGTTGCAATCGGTCATCTCCACCCCGGTTAAATTTGCTTCCTGCAAATTAGTACGCCGCAGGTTGCTGCCACTTATCTTGACTCCTCTCAGATTCTTGTGGCTTAAATCAAACTCCCGCAGGTCCTTTTGACTCAGGTCGAACCGGGATAGATCCGTCGCCTGCTCCACTTCTTTTTGAAACTTATCTTTATAGTCATAGATCAACGGCGGGTTGGCGCTAGGCGAAGTTTCATCCCACAGATAAAGACGAAAACGCTGCCCGCCATGAATGTTCTCATATGTATCAAATATCCTGCTACAAGCGGTGATGGCAAAGCGTAAAATATTTTCGGTTACCACTTTTTCCCCATCCTGCCGCAATTCTTCCGGCAGTTTGGCCACATAGTCCCTGACCTGGGCCATGCTCGGGATGGTAAAACCAGTTGTCCGGAAATGTTCCGCTGCTTCTTGGACTAGATTGATCTCCAGACGCTCCGGGGACCAGGTAAAATCTAAGAATCTCGCGAATAAACGATCTGTAGGGAATGGCTCCCCCTCAAAACTATCGAAAATGCTTTTAAGACCCTGCTCGATTTCGGCCCGTTTGACTGCTTCGATAACCTGCCGCAGTCCGAATTTATAGTTGGTCGTCCCGGTGGCATTGCCTTTTTCTTCATAGATTTCCGTAACCGCCGCCAGCCTAAGGCCTGCGGCCCTTTCCCGATAATCCTGATCGCGGACCTCTTCATAATGAAAAAAGTTCTCCAGCCGGATGCAGCGGAAGCCGCTATACCGGAGGCGGTTCAGTTTTTCCGTGACGAGCAGATAAGGAAATCCCTCGGCTCTGAAGATACCATTCTCTGGGATTTTTGTTTCATCCAACTCCAGATATTCGATAACATCGCTTTTTGGGTTCCGCCGGATGCTTTCTTGGCGGATACAGTCCAAACGCTCCGGGATCACCAGCCGGTATTCCTCGTTCCGCTTGCCGCCGTCGCTAATCAATCCGATCCAGTTATATTCAATTTCCTCCGTGTCGATCTTGGTCTTCAGATAATCCAGCAAAGGCGAAGAAAAGAAAGTCAACCCTTTTTCCTGAAGGAAGTCCGGGTAATAACTGCCGGACACCTGCATAAAAAAGCCTTCTTTATCCAGCCCCTCCAAGTGGTTGTCCTTGATATCCTTCAAAGGAAAATATTTCTCCAAGTTCGGCAGGCGAATCCGTTCCGCCGGTCCCGGCTCGCTCTCGTTCTGCAATATATAAAAAGCCCGCCCGTTCCGGACCGGGAAGTCTTCCATCTCGTCCAGAGTCAGCAAAACTTCTTCCATATCTTCCGCACTCAGATCTGCGTCGTTCATTGGAGTCCCTCCCTGGGAATTGCATCACAAATATAAACTGTCTCCAGCCTAATTTATCAGACACTTGTTTAATAGCTCTTAAAAATCGGCCTAAATTTTAGGCGTTACACCTCTCCCCGTGAATACCCTTTATTGCTAAACTTCATTAGGGGAGAGTCCGGGAGAGAGGTCGCATTTAGGCCCTGGTCATTCAACGTTCGAAAACACTTATTGCCCGCAATCGCTGATACTAATTTGCCCGCCATAAATGCAACACGTTTTGGAACTGTTTAATAAAGCAGCGGCCCCGCCGATTAACACATTATTTTTAGCGCCCATCCACGGCGTACAAGTCGCCGGGATACAGGGCATTTTCTGCAAACGTCCCTCATTGGCGGCAGTGGCCGCGGCCACCGTCGGATTGGCCAAGCTGGAGCAATTGCCGAAAGCTGAAATATTAACATTCGGTTTGAAATCGGTAATATTCGCCATAGGTTTGCCTCCGGCCTGGACTTTATGGTCCATCACCTTTAAACTGCCGTTTTGATCCCCGTAGGAACATTTTAACTTCGCGCCTGATACTGCATAATTGGCCATGATTGGTCTCCTCTTTTCGCTTGCTTACCCGATTTTTACCTGCGACCCGGCAATCTGGGTTGAGCCGTCCATTTGGATTTCGCTGCCCTTACACTTGATATCCACCTTGGAACTGCCGCTGATAGTCAACTCCTTTTCCGATTCAATGGTGACTCCTTCTTTACCCTTGATAGTGATTTCTTTTCCCTGGATGCTGACGGGCTGTTCGCTATAGATTTCCACCCCGTTTTCCTGATTGATCCGCACCAGCACTTTGTCATCCTCGGCGCTGATGACAATTTCTTTTTCCCCGAACATGATCTCTTTGCCGTTTGCGGTCCGGAAGTATTTTACCGTGGCATCGCTGGTTTTATCATTACTGTTATTGCTGCGCCGGATCGAGGCGCAAGCTACTCCGTCCCCCTCCGTGGCCGAAGGAAACTGTACTTTTACATAATCATTCTTCTCCGGCATCCAGTATTGGCCGGTATTGCCTTCGGCGGTATAAGGGGTGAGATAGGGAAACCAATAGGCTTTACCATCATCTTTGTTTTCGCCGAGCAATAGATGGACCTGCACTTGATCTTTGGAAATGTCGCTTACCTGGCCCTCCAAAACTGCGCCAATCAACTGGGTATTGACCAAACGTTCTTGTTGCAAGCCGTTCTTCGGTGTTAAAACGCATTTCAATACCAAGATGCCGCCTTCAATCTCAGCTCTGGACTCACAGACATATAGGGTTTGCTCTTTAAACTTCACGGTATCGCCGATATTAAAAAAATCATCCGTTTGCATTTCATAATTCATTAAATCAATTTCATTGACGTCGGAGCCGGAATTGGCAACCAATTGCCGATAGACCCCGATCTTCTTATGAACGGTATAATGTAGCTTGTCCGCTATGCTGCGTTGTTTGCCTTCCGGGATTCCGAACCAAAATTGGGGCTTATTTCCGGCGGCCTGGGCGTCACTTCCGGCAAATGCCACTAAACCGGTATGGAAAGTCGAAGCCATCCGCTTGAGTAATTCCCAGTCGGTCTCCCGGTATTGAATCAACAAGGTACCCAGCTTTTGGCTTTCCGAACCTTGATAGTTACAAATCGCGTTGCTGCCGATGATTTGATTAATGAGGTCGCTATACCCTATATCTTTGTCCTGAAAGGGACGGCTCTTGCGTTCCACATCCAAGAGGCAGGTATAGGAGCGGGCTTCGATTTCGAAGTAGTAAACATCCCGGACCATTTTGATCGCAATATCGCTGATAATCCCCTTAAATAACGGGATGGTTTCTTCCCCCGTCCCGGTGTTAACTTCAATGACGGTCTCGGCATCGCTGTTTTCGGCGTACTTATCCTGCTGATCTTCCGGGACTACACCTGTTAAATAGAGCCCCACATGGTCATTGATCTTTTTCGTAATCATCATCTGATGCAGGTTATTTTTATCGATCTCAGTCGTTCCAAGCTTTATGCCAATACTTTCATAGGTAATCAATCAAGGACCCCCACTCCAAATAGTTTTAATTTTTATGTTTTTTCTATAAAGTCTTGGATTTCTTATTTAAAAATATTATATATCGTTGACTGTTATTTTGATAAGTCCTGTTTTTCTAGGACTAAAATGTTACAGAAGTATGAAAAAGTCCTAGAAAAGTAGGACTAAAATTGTTACATATACGTTAACTAGTCCTAGTTTTCTAGGACTGAATCAATCCATAAATCAACAAAAAACCTCCGCATTTCTTGTAAGGACGGAGGTTTGAACCATGTTTTTCTATCTTGGGTTGTCCGGGGCCAATGTTGGGCATGAAGGCAATGAGGGTAATGAGGGGGAAAAAACAAAAAGGCACAGGAAGGAAAGTTTAACATACTCAATAATCAGCCGTTAAACCGCGATCAGCAAAAACTGCCGGAAGAGAACGTTCCGGGGTTTAAGTCACGGGGTGCGGGGGTAGAAACCATGAGATACCACAAAAATCTTATTAAATAGTTCAAGCTTGAACGTTTTCCTTCTTTTCGCGCCTTTGCGAGTTTCCTGGGAAACCTTGCGTAATATGAAAAGTCTCAAAAGGGCTGAATAATTAAATTACTCAGCCCCTTGAATCAGTCCTTCACCTTCGTTTTATGTAATTATTTAATCTTTAAATTGTTCAATAATGGAATCAAGTTGACGAGACTCATGATCATTCAGTGAACGCATAGGCGCTTTCGGGAGCGAACAAGCAATAACCCCTTTCCGCTTGAGAATCTCTTTTAATAAAGGAATCGCTGGAAATGGCGCCAAAGCTCCGTCTAAATCCAACAACCGGGCTTGAAATTTTCTAACCCCTTCCAAATCACCTTTTCGAAAAGCTTCCAATAAACCTGTAAACAAATGCGGAAATGCCATTGCAGGACCAGATACTATTCCAACCGCTCCAAGACTCAAAGCCGGCAGAATTAAACGATCACATCCAATCAACACCCCGGCGGATGGTACCGCCTTCATATATTCGCTTAAACGGATTAAATTCGGAACGCTATATTTTACTCCAATCAAGTTTGGTACCAGTTTTGCCAATTTAGCGACCGTGCTCGGTAGAATGTCATTATTGGTATGGCTCGGAATATTATACACATACATTGGCAGCTCTGGAGCGGCTTTTGCTACCGTAGTGTAATAGGCTATCAGCGCTTCCTCATCTTGATTAAAGAAAAACGGTGTCATGATTCCGATCCCGTCCGCTTTAATGGATGCCGCATGGCGGGCCAATTCAACTGATTCTGCAGTTGTGATCGCACCGCATTGGATAACTACCGGAATCTTATGCTGTACTTCAGAAACAAATATTTCCGCAACTTTTTTACGTTCCACTGTGCTTAAAAAAACGCCCTCACCATTGGTCCCAAGCGGATAAAGCCCATTGATTTTCGATTCGATTAAGTATCGGCATAAAGATCGAACCGATTTCTCGTCTACAGTTCCTTCTGAAGTAAACGGAG
>DNPQ01000159.1 GCA_003501335.1 Bacillota bacterium | reverse complement strand
TAACGGATGAAAGAAATTATGTGAGCTTAAAAGAGAAGGGGTTTCTGTAGAAGAACGCATAATTCAAGCAAAAGTTTGTCAACCCTCCAACTTGCGTCCTCCCTCGGAGGGAGGAACGAAAGCGCTTTAAGTATGTTCCTTTAAAACTTCTCGTGGGAAATATATCGGATAAATTACTGTTACTTATAAGAGTGTATTTATGGAGTGAAGATTTATTGACCGAACCAATACTTACAGATTCACAGTTCGTTTCTCCCTTCAGGGAGAAAGTGCGCCTCCATGGAGGCGAAGAATGAGGATTGGCTTCGATGAACGTATCATTTCGCCTTCATGGAGGAAGGCGTTTCCGCGCCGCCTCTGATCAGGATGAACATGGCGGTTGCGGTCGGAAGGAACACTAAATTGCCAGTCAGAATGCCACGGACGGCGGCGGCATTCACAAACCCCGGATGAATGAAGGAGAGACCGGGAACCATGGGTTCCTGGCGGCCTTTTGGTGACTTTTGGGCCGTTCCAAAAGCCACTCAGCCGGTGAAAGCCGTGGACAATAAAAATCGGCATTCATTCTTTATGCTTTATTTTAGCGATGGTGGGTAGGGGAATATCTCCGTTTTCAGTCCAAAAAACGCACGGTTTCACTAAGCGAGTTCCTGCCGCTAGTGAAGTTGTTTATTTTATTCTCTTTGTCGGCATACCCGATAGCAATGCCGATGGTGATTTTTAGGCTATCCGGGATTTTCAGTTCCCGCCGGAGAACGTCCGGATAAAGCACGAGCGTTATCGCGGGTATGGTGGAAAGCCCCTGTTCGATCGCTGCCAGCATCAGGCTCTGCGAATATGCGCCGATATCATAGAGCGACCATTCGGAAAGAATCTTATCCATGCAAATATAAAGGACAGCGGGCGCATGGAACATCGTCTGGTTGAGCAAACCAAACTGCTCTACGGCGTCGCCACAGTCACGCGCCATGTCCGGATGAAGCTGCTGCATACGCTTTTTAGCGGCTTCCGACCATTCGGTGGGGCGCGGCGTTTCCGGCGCGGCAGTGGCTTTGTTCGCATACTTTTCCTGATATCCTTTTCTGATTTTGGCCAAGGTATCGCCTGTGGCAACAAATACTTCCCACGGCTGTGTGTTTCCCCACGAGGGTGTGCGGACAGCCGCCTCCAAAATAGCGGTCAGTTTCCCTTTCTCAACTGGGTTGGGAAGAAATGCTCTGGTTGAATACCGCGCGTTAAGCGCTTCGGTTACATTCATCATCAATACCTCCGTTGGTTTTATTATTGGATTGTCGGCTATTATTATATATTCTTTTGCCCGAAAAACCAGTATGCACTTTGAGGATAGATACTACCCAAAAGGGAACCATTGATGGCCTTTTTGGCATCTCCATGCAACCCGGCCCCAGTGTCGATACTTCAAGCCTGCTTTTTTATCCTGATAGTTTTAATACCAGGATAAATTCACTACTTGAGATCATCTTCATTTAGCCATTTCTTCCGCTAAGTTGTCGATGCCCAAGAAAATAAATTTAAAAAGCTGCCATAAAGAATATGAATCTGTGGCATGGCCAAGATAATATGCGGTTATAGACCCAAAACCTTATGGGACTGATTGAGTATTTTGAAGTATTGATGCTGCGCTACAGCAGGATGTGGGCTATTCGATGCCATCCTCGGCAGAGGCCGATTCTGTCTTTGAGCCGCTTAATCAGCGAATGTGGTAAGATTGAAATATTAACAAGCAAAATTCCTTAATAATTGACTAATCTTAAGTTGATTATGAATCCCCAAGTTCAAAAGGGCTTTCTTAAATGAGATAGTCCTTTTTTGAATGATAAGGGATCGAAAAAATGGCAGAAAAGTATAACCTAAAGGAATGAAACGACGAAATAACAATTCCGGAAATAGTAAGAACAGTCGATAATGAATTCATGAGCGATACTTTTTAGACCCATTAGCCCCAAAGGGGTTTGTGCGTCGCGCTTTGGCGCGCAATATACCCAGCCGTGTGGGTTTACCCAGCGGTGGAGATTACCGGCAGAAGAAGGTTTTAAAAGTGTCACGATCGAAATATCAAATTTATATTCATTTAATATGAGTTCCGGCCTAAATCTGTCCGCCTAAGATAAGAGCTATCTCAGGTGGACGGACTTCTACATTACGTGGATGTTCTAGGGCATCCCCTAATTTAGGCCCATCTGTCCTATTCTGGTGTATGCACGAATGGGTGCATTTAGCTTTAAAACATCAAATCATGAACGGTTTGTCCGTTTTTAATATTGATGATTTTGATTTCCCCCGGTGAAATGAGGGCGATGGTCGGAGTTTGCTCCTCGTTTTTCGGCAAAGCCGGACTGCCGGGGTTTAGAAAAATGGTCTGATTGATCCGGTGAAGTTCCGGCACATGGGTATGTCCGGAGATAATGATTTGATAAAAATCGCTGATTTTGGCAGGAGTGGTTTCCGGCGACCAATGATGGCCGTGATGGGCCAGGATTCTAAACTCCGGAGTTAATACATGCGCATAAGGCGACTCCAAAGGGTAATCCAATACCATTTGATCGACTTCGGCATCGCAATTGCCTTGAACGATCACCAAGGGCTTGTTTACTGCATTGATTTCAGCAGCCAGTGCTTTGGGATCATACACATCCGGTAAAGGATTGCGGGGTCCATGGTATAAAACGTCACCGCAATGGATGATCAAATCGGTATTTTGAAAATATCTTTGATAGGCTTCCCGCCAGGCCGTTAACGAACCGTGGGTATCGCTGATGACACCGATATTCATTGAGATTCTCCTCTGATGAAAAATTTAGGCTATTAATTATTTAAAATACCATAATTTAAACTGGAAGACAATGCAGGAAAAACAACATAAACATAAAATTTAAAACAGTATCGTGGGGGACATTGGGGGCTGGCTGTCAACAAAGACAATATTTCATCATTTTTGATGGCTTATCAATCTTATTCGATTTAGGATTGTTATCAGGATTCAAGTGGAGCCACACATATGACCTTTGGATTTTCCGAGGAAAAATTTTTAAGAAAAATTTTTGGATATTAATGGAAACCAAGGAACCTGGCTGCAATAAAATCGTTATCCAAAATGAAAGATGATTGGCTTTCTTTGAACAAGGAAGGGTACTGCAAATTGGATCCGGGAGGATAAAGATCTTGTCTCAAAAAAACTGGCTTTTTCGTTCGGGGTTATTGCTTGTTGTTATAGCTGCTTTTAGTTTTATTTTGCTGCAGCCTATTTTAGGCGCTGCGCCCGGGACCGGTTCACCCCTGGGTCCTTATACCAAAATCACCATGGATAACGGGCTCTGCCTCATTGTCAAAGAGGTTCATTCGGCTCCGATAGCTGCGGTGGATATCTGGGTGGGCACCGGCGCTAAGAATGAAACACCGGAGATAGCGGGTATTTCTCATTTTTTTGAACATATGTTGTTTAAGGGGACTGTCAAACGGAAAGTAGGCGAAATCGCAAAGGAAGTCAAAGCCGTCGGGGGATATCAAAATGCCCAGACTTCTTTGGATACGACCCACTATTATGTAGTGATCCCCAGTGAAAAGGTGGATTTGGCGCTGGATGTGGAAGCGGACGCCATTATGAATTCAGCCTTCGATCCCCCGGAAATCACCAGAGAACGTCAGGTTATCCTGGAAGAAAAACGGTTGAAAGAGGACAGCCCACAGGGGAAATTGGGCCTTTTGGCCTATCAGGCTGTTTTTAAGGGCACTCCCTATGCCAATGACGTTTTAGGGACGGAGGAGACCTTAGGTGAGGTCACCCATGAGACTTTTGTCAATTATTATCAAAAATATTATGTCCCCGCTAATATTGTTGTCGTTGTGGTGGGCGATGTGGATACCCAGAAAATTATCACCCAAGCGCGCAGCCTGTTTAAGGACTTCAAGGGTCCGGAAAATGGCGTTGTTCATCCCGTAAGTGCGGGATTTCAAACCCCTAGGCTCAAAACAATTACCAGGGTTGTGGCGAAGATGCCCGTGGATCAGACCTATCTATACTTTGGTTTTCCAGGCCCTGGCATGAATGACCCCGATGAAGCGGCTTTATCCGTACTAGGGGTTATCCTGGGCGAAGGGGAAGGTTCCCGCTTCAATCAGGAACTCCTTGAGAAGGAGCGGTTGGTTAATGAAATCGGCGCCGGATATCAGTCTTATCAAAAAATCGGGATGTTTGCGATTTATGCCCAAATGTCCAAAGGACAACCGGCAACTTTGGAAAAAGAAGTTCAAAGAATGATTGCGCAGATCATACGCACCGGAGTAACCTCTGGGGAGTTATCCCGGGCCAAGGCGATGGTCAGAAGCCAAATCGCTTATACCATGGAAAGTGATGCCGATATTGCATCTATCCTTGGCGAATATCAAATCAATGGGGATGCTATGGATGCCGTGAAGTCCATCGCTGATTTACAAAAGGTAACTGCCGGAGATATTCAGCGGGTCGCTAAAACGTATCTCAATCCCGCAGCTTATGTTTTAGCCATGGTGCAACCGCAGGAGGCGAAATAAATGATGAGAGCATCGGAATTTATTAATAAAAAACTATCCTTTCCCAAGTGGGGACTTCGTGTGGGAAGTTTATTTTTTATATTTGCTTTGATAGGTTCTTTATATTTGGCGCAAGGGGTTTCGGCGGATCTTAGTCCAACCGAAACGCCGGTGATTCAAAAAGTGTTGCCCAATGGATTGACTCTACTGATCAAACCCAATTCAGCCAATGAAGTGGTTGTCATGAACGTTTTTGCCCGGATGGGGGCTGTTTACGAAAGCAGGAATGAGCGCGGAATCTCCAAATTGATGCAGCAAGTCATGGTCAAAGGGACCACGACCCGCAGCGCCCAGGATATCGTATATCAAACTGAAGCGGTCGGGGCTTCAATCGGCAGTAGCATTGATAGTTACAGCTCAGGCAGTCTCTCGTTGAAAACTACCTTATCCGGGATTGACAGCTCTTTGCCGGTATTTTTGGATATACTCAAAAACCCCAGCTTTCCAAAGCAAGAGGTGGCTAAGGAAAAAGAATTCTTAATCCAACAATTAAAGGCAACGACGGACCAGCCGGAGGGAGAGGCATTTCAAAATTTCCTGGGATTATTTTACGGTCCTCAGCCGTTGGGCATGAAATCGGCCGAGATAGCCGGGAATGTGGCTCATATGACCCGGGCCGATCTTTTAGCCTGGTACCGGCGAATTTATCTTCCTAATAATCTGGTGATCAGTGTGGTTGGCAAGGTGGATCCCCGGAAGATTGAAACCTTCTTCAGCGATTCTCTGGGATCGTGGGGTAAGGGACAAGTGCCGGTTCCGGTTGCAGCGGCTGCTTCTTTGCCAAAACTGGATGCCAATACGGACCCACAAATCATCCGGACCCGCAATTCCCAGGCTTTATTTTTGGTTTTGGGTTATCCGGCGCCTTCCATCGGGGATCCCGATTATCCGGTGATGGGGGTTATTAATTATATTATGGGTAGCGATATGGGGTCTCGGCTTTTTGTAGAGCTGCGGGATAAAAGAGGCCTGGCCTATGATGTCAGCACCGGCTATGAGGCGGCCAATTATTTCTCTTATCTCTATACTTTTATGGCCATGGTGCCGACTAACTACCAGGCGGCCAAGACCGGTATTTTGCATGAATTTTCCAGGTTGACCACAGAGCCGGTGCCGGAACAGGAGCTGACAGTTGCCAAAACGGCTTTAAAGGGCGGTTATTTAATGGAACATGAGACCAATTCCGCTCAAAATCGTTTTCTGGGAAGTTATGAGTTGATGGGACTCGGCTATTCATTCGACCAGGATTATCCCCGGTTGATTGATAAAGTAACCGCCGCCGATGTGCAGCGGGTGGCTGCCAAGTATTTTCAGCATTATTCACTCAGCGTGGTATCGCCGGTGGAAATCAAAGAATAAACCAATCACTACTATCCGATAACTTGCATTAATATTAAATATGTATTCCATAAAATAAAGGACCCGAGTTTGGAAAATCCGGGTCCTTTATCGGTTCGTTTGTTATTATAAATGGCTTGTTGATTGCTTAATTAAAAGATAAAATCCGTTGATAAAAAGTTTGATTTCCGTTCCTGAATGATCTCAGCCAGCAATTCTTTATTGTTTTCATTCTCCTTGGCAGCCACTAAAGTCCGGATGGAAAAGACCCTTAAAGCATCAGATACCGATAAGGTACCCTCCGCCGAATCTTTACGGCCGGTAAACGGAAAGATATCGGGACCTCTTTGGCATTGGCTGTTAATATTCACCCGGGAGACCTGATTCACCAGCGGGTCGACCAGGCTGGCAATCTCGTTCGGATTTTTGCTGAAAATACTGACTTGCTGTCCATAATTGGATTCTTCAATATAGCGAATGGGTGTGGCCACATCATCAAAGGGGACCACCGGGATAATGGGCCCAAATTGTTCTTCATGATAAACCCGCATTTTTTCACTGACCGGATAGAGCAAAGCCGGGGAAAAGATGGATTCGAAAGCCGTCCCGCCGTTTTCATTGATGAGCTTTGCGCCAAGGTTTACAGCATCGGAAACCAGTTCTGATAAATATTTGGTTTTATCTCCTTCAGGCAGTGGGGTGATCTGGACTTTGGGATCCCAGGGCATACCGATAGTTAGATCGTTAAGGGCTGCTGCCAACTTGGTTAAAAAGTCTTCGGCGACAGCTTGATGGACAAATAGTAATTTCAGGGCTGTACAACGTTGTCCGTTATAGGATAGGGTTCCCAACAGGCATTCCTTTACGGCAAGGTCAAGGTCGGCATCGGGCAGGATGATCGCCGGGTTCTTGGCATCCAGTCCCAGGACAGAACGTAACCGGTGTGGTTTGGGATGCTGCTTTTTGATGGTATCTGCGATCTTACTGGTACCGATAAACGCCAATACGTCGATTTTTCCTGAACTCATTAAGGGGGATATAATATTGGAGCCTCGGCCATAAACGAAATTGATGACGCCCGCCGGAAAACAATCTTTAAAAATTGCCAGTAAGGGGCGGTAGAGTAACGTGCCCAACTTTGGCGGTTTGCAGATTACGGTGTTACCCATGATCAGGGCTGGGATTAAGGTGGTGAACGTCTCATTGAGAGGGTAGTTGAAAGGACCCATACTGAGGGTAACCCCCATCGGTGACCGTCGAACCTGGCCAATAATGCCTTCTTCGATCAAAAAGCGGGAAGAGACCCGATCCAGTTCTTTGACGGCATCAATCGTACCACAGATATAATCCACGGTGCGGTCGAATTCTTTGACTGAATCCTGGTAAGTCTTACCGATTTCCCACATCAGTAATTTTACGATTTCTTCTTTCTCACTTTTCATGCGGCGGACAAATTCTTGCATATGTTGGATCCGTTCTGTGACCGGCATAGTAGGCCAAAGTCCCTTACCATTATCATAAGCTTTTACGGCAGCATTCAAAACTTCAAGGACTGTCTCTTCGGAGAGCAGGGGATAGCATCCAAGATATTTTTTGCTCAAACTGCCATCGGTGTTTTGAATATAAATGGGTGAAAAGACTTCTTGGGTCGGGCCATTCCATTCCCGCAACTGGCCATTAATTAAAAATTCACTTTGACAAATGGGTTCTTTGATTTGAAATTCGGCAGGAATTTCACTTTCCAGCGGGAAAAGTTTCTTTTGTTCTATTGAATGAACCATCATCGAAACCTCCGGTTTACTTTTACGTTATTACTTGATAAAGTTCTTTATGGAGATAGTTTTTCCTTTTTTCAACATTCAAGTAAATTTTGAGCCTGGATGGTCGGCTAAAGAAGGATTGTACGCATCAAGACAGATATTTTATCTGTGCACCCGGGATTTATAAAATTTAAGGAGGAATAAAAAATGGTGCTTTCTTTGATTCAAAAACGGCGCAGTATCCGTAAATATTTTAAGAAATCCATAGAGCCGGAGAAGCTGAAGGCCTTGATTGAAGCCGCCTTGAGATCCCCATCCTCGAGAGCTTTATATCCGTGGGAATTCATTGTGGTGGATCAGCCGGATATGTTGCAAAAACTGGCTGTCTCTAAGAATTATGGCTCATCATTTTTAAAAGATGCCGTTTTGGCCATGGTGATTTGTGCCGATTCAAAGCGTAGCGATATTTGGATTGAAGATGCCGCAATCGCAGGAACTTATATCCAATTAACGGCCCAGTCGCTCGGCTTAGGCAGTTGTTGGATCCAGATCCGGGAGCGGATGCATGATGACCATCAAACAGCAGAAGAGTTTATCAGGAATGTTATGGAGATTCCGGAACGGCTGAAAGTGGATTCAATCATCGCCATTGGATATCCTGACGAAGCTCCGCCTGCCCATAGTGAAGATGAATTACAATATGAAAAGGTATTTTATAACCGCTACGGGAATAGAAAATAATATTTGTAAATAATGGTAATAAGTGTAAGAAGCGGGTTTTAAAACTAAGGAATATAAAGCAAGAAATCATCAAAATGTCGAACATCTTGATGCCCCGGGGGAATACTTTAGCCATAGGATAACTCACGGATAAGAAAAAGTCTAGTTATTTTTGCAGATCTCGATTATATTATGAGTGCAGAGGCTAGCCGGCAGCCTAGCACAAAAAAATATAAAAAGAGGTTTTGATTATGGAAAAACTAAAAACCAAAAATTATCCGCTGGGCCCGTTCCCAACGATTTTAGCAGGGGCCGATGTCAACGGTAAACCGAATTTTACCACGATTGGAGCATGTGGAGTGGTGTGCCTGGAGCCGGTTCTTTATATTTCATTGAAAGAAACTCATTATTCAACCACTGGTGTTAAAGAAAACGGCTATTTTAGTGTTAACATTCCTACAACGGATATGGTTCAAAAAACGGATTATTGTGGGATGGTATCGGGAAAAACCAATGATAAGTCTGATTTATTTACCTCTTTTTATGATGAAATAGGGAAAGCCCCTATGATAGAAGAATGTCCCGTCAATTTTCTTTGTAAAGTGATCCAAACGCTGTCTATTTCCGGTTTTGAAATGTTCTTTGGCGAGATTGTGGCAACTTATGTAGCAAGGCAATGTATCACTGAGGGCAAACCGGATCCGTTGAAAATTAACCCTATGATGATTATGGGGGACAACTACTGGAGTTTAGGATCGGCGGTGGGTTATATTTTTAAGGAGGGGCAACGAGTCGATAAAAAGTAGAATCTGTGTATTGATTGATAATATTGATTTATAGAGGATTTAAAGTAAACCGGCTAGAGAGGATCGTCCAGCCGGTTTTATATTTGTTCGTATATCTTTTCCAGAAGTATCAAAAAGTGATTAAGGAGCTATCACAGGGTAATCCACCCCAAGGAATAAAATAGAATTCTGATTTTAAGGAAAGTTGTAGATTCAGTAATTAAAAAGTTTAATATTACCCCGGATATTCAATAGAATGAAATGATTAATTTCCACAGTTCAAAATCCCGTTGAACACTGGGAAAATTACTGGCAGGATGTTTGACTGGAGAGTCGAATTTTAAAGATTAGACATTCATTTATAATCATGATAAAATAATAAGATTCAATAAAGGTGGTTGATACTTGAGAAATTAAAGAATAGCCTTTGCTTTACGGCTATTTGTTATGCTCGGAATTATCAAAAAATGCAAATGGAGCCGCAGCAAATGATGATAATGAAAAAATACATAGATAACAAAAAAAATGTTTTTTTGGCTTTCAATAGAAAACTCCATACTCGTATTGGAATGGGTATTTTGGTTTTCTTGATCTTGGTTGTGTTTCTGTTCGGATTTTACGGCTGGAACTTGACTCCAAGCGATTTTGGAAATAAAGATTTGCATGTTTATAAAGTAGTCTATGGTTCTTCTTTACGAGACATTGGTCAATCTTTGGCAAAAAATCATTTTATCCGCAATAAACTGGTTTTTGAAATTTACGTTCGTCTTAACCCCCGTAATCGAATGACTAAAGCAGGATATTACCGAATAAGCCCTGGAATGTCGGTTCCGGATATCGTACGTGAACTTAGACGGGGAACAGCCCAATCCGTAAGAGTTACGATACCGGAGGGACTTGATAATCTTGAAATGGTAGATTTATTGGCGCGGAAGGGATTGGTGAATCGGACGAGTTTACTCAATCAGCTTCACGATCAAAACCTGTTAAGTAATTTAATCGGTCATGAAGAGGGTATTTCCGGCACGGAAGGTTATTTATTTCCGGATACCTATAATTTTGAGCTGAATTCAACTGTTGAAAAACAGATCATTCAAAAAATGTTTTTGCGTTTTCAGGAAGTTTTTCAAAAAAATTTCAGTCAGGTTTCGCCGGACAAACGGAGAGAAATTGTGATTATCGCTTCTTTGGTCGAGAAAGAGGCTAAGAAACCCGAGGAAAGGCCTATTATTGCCGGGATTTTTTACAATCGGTTGAAGTTGGGATATCCTTTGCAGTCTTGTGCTACCGTTGAATACTCACTTGGAAAACATAAAGAACGTTTGTATTATAAAGATTTACAGGTCAATTCTCCGTATAATACGTATTTGCATCAAGGGTTGCCTCCGGGGCCGATCGCCAATCCCGGATTGGCATCATTAAAAGCAGCTGTGTTTCCGGCCCAAGTTAATTATTTATATTTTGTGGCAAGGCCCAATGGAACTCACGCATTTAGCACAACTTACCAGCAACACCTTAATGCTCAACGTCGAATTGAGAAAATGTCCAAACAAGGAACGTGAAAATAGGATACGGTGAAAATGAATGATAGTAACTCTCCTTGGAACCGGAACTTCACATGGTGTTCCGGTTCTAGGCTGTAATTGCACGACTTGTACCTCAACCGATCCCCGCGATTTTCGAACCCGGTCATCCGTTTATCTTCAAGCGGGTAGTCTGCATATTTTAATTGACACAGCCACGGAAATGCGTCTGCAAACGATTAAGAATAAAGTGCCCCGGGTTGATCTGGTCCTCATGACCCACAATCATGCGGATCACGTTTGCGGTTTTGATGATTTACGCCGCTTTTGTGAATTACAAGGGAACGAAATTCCGGTGTATGGGAACCAAATGACTTTAAAAGGGATTACCAGTATGTTTCCATACATCTTTGATAAAAAAGTACATATTGGTGGCGGGATACCTCGAATTCGTTTGAATGAAATAATTGTACCGATTGAGACGGCCGGGATTAAGATTATACCTATCCCGGTTTTTCATGGCTCAATGGGTATTTTCGGTTATCGGATCGAGGACTTTGCTTATGTGACAGATTGCAGTTATATTCCCGATGATAGCCTGGTGCTATTAAAAAACTTAAAATTGCTTATATTAGGTGTACTGAGGTTTAAACCTCACCCGACTCACTTTAATCTTGAAGAGGGGTTGAAGATTATTCAAATTCTCAAGCCCAAGCATAGTATTTTAACACATATAGCCCATGATTTTAAACATCAGGAGGTAAACTTATCATTACCGGAAAATGTTGAATTGGGATGGGATGGGCAGCGTGTGGAAATTAGTTGACAGTTTAAGAATGTTGGTTTACAGTTAACAATTGATCCATGAGAGTTGAAATTAAAAGCAAGGTATTTTTT